>OMPX01000026.1 GCA_900313115.1 uncultured bacterium | reverse complement strand
TAACTATCGTTAAACACGCGTGTTTTTTTATTTTTATTTGGACAAATTTATTTCGTTTAGATATTTACCCCTAATATTTATTATGTACAATAGCAGTATCTGTTCTTAAATTTCGAGTCTCGACTACCTTATTTTAAAACAATAGCAAGATTATTGCTCGCTATGCACTTTTTTTATTAAAATTATCTCGGACAGTAGTGTTTAAAGAGGGTGTAATTGATAATTTCACACTACTTATTTTTATTTCTGCAAAAAAAAACGGTAACTTTCGTTACCGTAAAACTTATTTTTGTGAGTGTGGGGATATAAAATTTATTGAATCGAGTATTTAAACATTTTCTACTGACTTGATACGTTCAACAAGCTTTTTGATGATTTCAGATTTGTCATCGCTATCCCACCAAGCTTCAACGTATCCATCGTTTTTAGCTTCTTTTTCTGTGAATGTTTGACCTTTGTGAGCATAATCGTTTCCTAAATCTACTACGATATCATCGATTTCAATGCCTTCTTCTTTGGCACGTTTGATAAGTGAATCAATTACAGTATTCATTACGTCGTTATAATTATTCTTAGAGAATGACCAATCCATTCTGTTATCTAATATATCAGCTATTTCAGGGTATTTTTCAATAACTTCCATTACATTATCAGAGTTAATCATTGATGCTGCATCTTTAACTACATCTGAATCCCAAGAGAATGGTCTGATGATTGCAGGATTTATGCTGCCGAAACCTCTGTTAAGAATTGCTGCTATATCTGCATTATGACCTTCAACAGCTTTTCTCTTAGCTTCTTTTTGTTGTGGATCAAATATATTATATATTGTTTTTTGTGCATCAGTTGTATTTTCAACACCATTTGCTACATTATCTCTAACTTCTTCAAGGATAGTAACAACATCTATTCCATATTCTGCGGCAAATTGTTTAAGTGCCTGAGCTTCTTGTGCGCCATCTATATATCCGTTGCCGTTACCATCAGCATCGATTTTTCTTGCCATTAAGGTTAACATTTCATGTTTATCACCTTCGCCGTTTAATGTCTTTTTGCCTTCAGTTATAGCTGCTCTTAATTCTTTTACAACAGAAACAAAGTTTGAATCTTCGCCTGTTATCCATTCCCAAGCATTTCTGCATGCTACAATTTCTTCACCTGCATTACCGTTAGGAACATCTCTGCCAACACATAGTTTACCGTCTTTTTCCATTACTATATTAGATACATCCAAACCTTGTGCCTTTGCAGCTTGTAGTAATAATTTGATTGTGTTTAGTTGAGTTTCATCGCTTGATTCATTTAGTGCTTCGATTGCTTCGTCATCAGCAACAACACCCATTACGTTGTCAACATCCATTTTATTAGCATATTCAGCTAATTCTTCATCGTTGCCAAGGATTAAATCATCAAACCAGCCGCCTTCAGATTTTAAACCTTCAGTGATAACATCTGAATTTTGAGCTTTTTCATTAGATTTGAGGGCAGTTTTTTCTGTCAAAGCCGCGATAACAGCTTCTCTTACAGCAGATGATGAAGTTGTTCCATTTGCTTCATATTCTGCCTCCATTTTATATTTGTTTTTAGAGTAATTATCCATTATGTCTTGAACATCAATGCTGTTATCAGCGGTTTTGATTTTTCTGCTGAATAAATCTATTTCAGAACCATCTACATAACCATTTCCGTTTCCGCCATTTCTTCTTGCATCAACTTGAATAACAAATTGTTTAACTTGTGCTGCTGTGATTGCCATAATTTTAATCCCCCAATTTAATCCCCGTACTAATATAAAGTTTTTTTGTTTTGAATAATTGATTAATTTGTTTGATTATGTTTACAAAACTTAATATATAATTATTGGTAAAATTGTATGCTTTTACTATAAGTGGCTTATTATATATTCTTACTTTACAAAGTATTAACAATTTTGCCATGTCCTGAACAAAATGATAAACTCATAAAAAAGGAGATTGTAATGGGTAAAATAGCAGATATTGGAGTCTTTGGAGGCTCAGGTTTTTATAAATTTTTAGACAATATTGAGGAAGTAAAAATAGATACTCCGTATGGAGAACCTAGTGATGCTTTGTTTGTAGGAAAAATTGCTGATAAAAAAGTTGCATTTATGCCAAGACATAAACGTAATCATTCTATCCCGCCACATAAGATTAATTATAGAGCAAATGTGTGGGCTATGAAAGAAGCAGGTTGTAAATGTGTTATATCGCCTTGTGCGGCAGGTAGCCTACAAAAATATGTTGAACCGGGTAGCTTCGTAATTTGCGATCAGTTTGTTGATTGGACTGATGGAAGAATAACTACATTTATTGACGGACCAAATGTAATTCATCCGTCAGCTGCTGATCCATATTGTCCTGAATTAAGAAAATTAGCGATTAAAACAGGGAAAGATTTAGGTATAACTATTCATGAAACAGGGACGGTGGTTGTTGTTAACGGTCCGAGATTCTCAACAAAGTCAGAATCAAAATTTTTCACCTCGCAAGGTTGGGAGGTTATAAACATGACAGCTTATCCTGAGGCATATTTAGTGAAAGAATTAGATATGTGTCCGCTTAATATATCTTTGATTACTGACTATGATGCAGGTTTAGTCGGGGATGTTCCTCCTGTTTCGCATGGTGAAGTTATTAAAGTATTTAATAACAATTTAGAAAATCTTAAAAAATTATTATTTACAATGATTGAAAACCTTGATATAGAAGGGATGAGCTGTGATTGCCACAAGACAACACAGGTTTCGGGAGCTTAATAAAAGGAGAGTTGATGAATCAGTTAATAGTTCGAATAAATAGCTTAATCGCTACATTTATATATTTTTATAGCATACTTATCGTGCTTAGAATTTTTATGTCATGGTTACCAAATATAAATTGGGATGCGCAGCCTATAAAGGGTATTCGTATAGTAACTGATGCATACTTGGATTTGTTCAGGAGATTTGTTCCGCCATTAGGTGGACTTGATTTTTCGCCAATTGTTGCGCTTTTGTTTTTAAGCATTATACAAGAAGTATTTGTTAGAGCAACAGCTTTATTATCTTAAATATAAATATTGTTTAAGATTAGACTAGGGAGAAGATAGTGTATAGAAATAATTTAAAATATGATGAGTACTACAATTCAAAAACAGGATATTATGGGGCTGTAACAGCACCTGTAAAACCACAAAAAGAACGCAAAGCAAAACCTTTGCCAATGCCTAAACCTAAAAGAAGAAAAAAATCAATGGCAAGCAAGCTTGTTGCAATCTCAATTTTAGCGTGCATAGGTTATTTGCTTGTTCCGACTTCGTATAATATGTTTAATTCAACATTTATGCCATCTGTAATTGAACATCAAAAATCTGATAACAACATTTGCAGCAATAGTTTTGATGCACAAAGCGGCATAAATTATCAGGAAATAATTTATCCTACGTTGTCATACGTATCAAATTATTCTTTCTTGAATGACAGATTACAATATCCTGTAAAAGAGGGCAAAAAAGCAAAAATGTCTGCTTTAAGATTCGGTACGGAATTAACTTCTTTAGAAAATTCTCTAAAGATATTAGGTAAAAAATATTCAAACATTGAACCGTCAGTTTTTGTGTGGTCAATTGATGACCACAGTTTTGCAAGCATAAATTCAGATAAAGTATATCCTGCTGCAAGTATTATTAAATTACCTGTTTTAATCCAGTTATATAAATCTATAGAAGCTGAGCAATTTGGACTAAAAGATTATATGTACTTAACCGAATATTATAGATCATCAGGTTCCGGAAATCTTCAATATGCTCAAACAGGTAATGCTTATTCAATTTATGATCTTGCAAAAGTCATGATTCAAGATTCAGATAATACGGCAACAAATATGCTTATGTCTAAAGTCGGCTCTATGAATGATATTAATGCCGCATTAAAAAATTGGGGAATAAAACATACCCGAGTACAAACGTGGCTACCTGATTTAACGGGTACAAACTATACTACAGCTCAAGACATGGCACAAATGCTTTATAATATTAGTGACGATAATAATTCGTTTTTAAATGTTAATTCCCAAAGTGACATAATTAATATAATGAGCAAAGTTAAAAATGTGAATTTAATCAAAGCAGGTTTACCTGAAAATGTTGATTTTATTCATAAAACCGGTGATATTGGTACAATGTTAGGAGATGCCGGCATAGTTTATATGCCGTCCGGTCAAAGATATATAGTTGTAATATTAGCTCGCAGACCTCACAATCATCCAAATGGTAAGTTATATATTCAAGAAGCATCTAAGTTAATTTATAACTATATGTCTAATAAAATTTAGTTTTATTTTATTCATAAAAAACGTCCTAGCCGTATATGGATAGGGCGTTTTTTTTATTGATTAAATTAAACTACTTAATTTTAAATACAACATTAGCTACAGCTGTAACTTTCTTTTCTATAGATTCTGTATTGTAGATACCGCTATCAGTTACATCAGTTGAATTTGGTGAAGTAATTTGAAAAACACCCATTTTAACGGATTGTATTTTACCTGTCCTGTTATGAGTGGCTTTTAACATAGCAGATGCTCTTTGTTTTGCATCTTTAGTTGCTTCATTTAATAATTCAACCTTTAAATCAGAAATCTTTGAATAATAATAATCAGGCGTGTTAACATCAAGCTCCAAACCTTTACTCATCAATGAATTTATATCAGTTGATATTTCTTTAATAAGTTCAACATTATCTGATTTTATTTCAATTGGCTGCTGACCGTTATAGTATTCAATTTCATTAGATGTATTTCCGTTTGGAAGCATTTTATATACATTATAACTATTTGAAGTCTTTATGTTAATATCTTCTTCTTTGATTCCCTTTGATATTAAATATGATTTTACTATTGGAATTTGTTTTTTAAAGACTTCATAAGCAATTTTTCTGTTTTTTTGTCTTGTAATCAATGTAAAATATAATGTTCCTTTGTCTGATTTAACAGTTTTTGATGCTGAACCTGTAACTGAAATCCCGTCATTTGGTAGTGCATTTGACACAATTGTAGTTGCAACAATAAGACCAAACGCTAAAACCACTGCCAGTAACAAAACCTGAAATTTTTCAATTTTTTCTAACATGTTTTTTCTCCTTCTCTGAACCTATTATAAGACAAAAATTATTGTATATATGCTTTAATTTTGATATATTAATAATATGCTTGATAAATATATTGAATTTTTAGAATATTTAATGGGGAGTCTAAATAAGTATTTTTCAGAACAAGCACCATATATTACTTGTAAAATGGGGTGTGCAAAATGCTGCTCAAATGGTGATTACCCGTTTTCCGAAATCGAAGTTGAATATCTAAAACAAGGTTTTAACAAATTGGATGATAAAACCAAAGAAATTATATTATCCAATATAAAACAAATCATAATTGATAAAAAAAATAATACAAAAGAAACTTTTACATACAAATGTCCGTTTTTAATAGATAATGTTTGCTCCGTATATGAACAGAGGGGGATTATATGCAGAACCTTTGGACTGATTTAT
Source organism: uncultured bacterium (assembly GCA_900313115.1). GTDB lineage: Bacteria > Cyanobacteriota > Vampirovibrionia > Gastranaerophilales > Gastranaerophilaceae > UBA2883. The sequence goes on along the minus strand of OMPX01000026.1, from coordinate 15,132 downwards.
TTAAAAGAAGGTGCTAAAATGCAAATTCCTTTTTGTGCCTATGAAGGATTAAACTATTCAAACGTGCTAGACCCTGAAAAAGATATGTTAATGGCTGATAAAATGAAGGATTTAGGTATAGAAGTTGAGCCAAAAGCTTATAATATTCATTATTCTTTTTTAACAAGCGACAGAGTTGCACATGCATTTCAATTTGAATACGGTAAAAAAGGCTCTTTAATTGATTTGTTATCAGAAGATACAACTTTTAATCCATAATTTATTTACAAAGGTTATCAAGGTATTCTTTATTAGCATTTAGTGTAGCCTTTGAAGCTCGTATTGAATATAAAGGTTTTCCGCTAAATACTTCATTTGCAGCTTTTTGTATATCTTCTTTGGATATAGTATCAATAAGTTCATATTGTTTATTAAAATGTTCCAGCCCATTTACAGAATTTATACAGCCTGAAATCCCTGAAACCTTATCAAATTGATTTTCAAATTTTTCTAAGAGTTGTCTTTTTAGTATTAGTTTTGCAGCATCAAATTCAGTGTCCGTAAATTCACCTGTTTTCATTTTATTGATTTGTCTGGTAAAACCATTAATTGACTTTTGAACATTATCATAGCTTTTTAAATCAGGACTATCGGTTGTAGTTAAAATTCCGCAAGCAAGTGTACCTGTTCTTGCATCAGACGGTATAAACTCAGAAAATACACTATAAGCAAGTTTTTCTTTTTCTCTAAGATTATTAAATAAACCTGTATCTTCCCCTCTTGAAAGAATATTATTTAGTAATGAATATGTTACCAACGCTTTTGGATCATGTTGCATAGGGAATTTATACGCTTGTATAATATCTGCTTGTGCCGTATTGGCAACATCTGTTACAACCGTACTTTTTTTAGTTGAAACATAATCGTTAAAAATTATTGGCTTAGTTTCCTGCATTTTTGGAATTTCAGCAAGTTCTCTATCGACAACATTTTTTATATTTGGGTATTTATCCATTGGTAAACTTGCAGAGAATGTAATCCCGCCATTATTAAGTAAATATTGATGTAAGCCACGAACATCTGCTAATGAAATATTATCTATATTGTTTAATATGTCCTGTTTTGAATATCCGTTAGGCGAATCTGGATATAATTCTCTTTTTAAATTATCAAAAGCGGTTGGTTGTCTTGTTTGAAGTTCTGTTTTTAAGTCTTTTTTTGCTTTTAAAAATGTCTGTTCTGAAAAGTCAGGATTAAACAAAGAATTTTTCATCACTTTCATTGCAGTAGATATATTTTTCGCAGGTACTTCTGCTTCATAATACGCATAACTGTTTGTAGCACCTGTAAATGCATTTATATTATTTTTATCTACGAGTTTAACTATATCATCCGTTGATTTTGACAGAATGTCTTCCAATAATTCCATCACTCCGGGCTTTGTATCAGCCGGAATTTGATTTGTTATATATGTTGAGAATGCTGCAATATTATTATTAGAATTTGTAATAGCAACTTCGCAATTGTTTTCTAATTTATATCTAAAAATATCATTTGTATTTAGCGGACTATTTGATTTATTTACCGGTTTATTATGTCCCGTAAAGCTTATTGACTGCGCTTTTTTATAATTATTACTGATTGTTGAAATATTTTCTGAATCAGGGTGAATAACAGCAATAGACGATTTAGATAAGTCATAATATTTGTGTACCGCATTTACTAAATCTTCTGCGGTCATATTATCTATGATATTCATCGCATCAGTACATTCTGACAATCCGCCGCAAAGCGAGTTTTGACCAATCATATAATTTAAGCGTTCCGTATCGTCAAATCTCTTTTCGAAACGCATTTTTAAACCTGTTTTTAAAGTGTCCATCTCTTCATCAGTTGGAGCTTTAAATTTTTTAATATTATCGAAAATTGATTTAAGAACTATTTCAGAGTTTTCTTCAGTAGTTGTATAAGACAATGACACTACCGTTTTGTCCTTTGGCTCTGTTCTGAATTTTTCATTTTGAGCCTGAATTTCAACCCCATAAGGTTCAAGTGCCTCAGTTAAAATAGAATGCTTTTTGTTGAATAACAAATGATTAATTGCTAATAGCTCAATATTTCCTTTAGCATCGTTATTTGCGGGGCCTTCAAAACATAATACGCCTGAAGTTGCAACAGCCTTCGGAGAAATAATGTCTTTTCTAACAGTGTGATCAATCAAATTCAACGGTTCCAATCTTCTATCAGGATTTTGAATGTTTTCTCCTTTGAAGTTACGGGCAATTACTTCAATCGCTTCATCAGGATTAACACCTCCTGTGACAACCGTAGACATATTCGCAGGGAAATAGTTATTTTTAAAATAATCAGAAACTTTTTTGCTATCAACATTTAAAATATTGTCTACTCTGCCTGCAACAATATCGTCAGAGGTTGTATTTAACTGATAAAGATTCTTTAGTGCTGCATTCATAACAACCGAATCAGGCATATCACTGTACATATTAATTTCAGATGTAACAGGACCGTGTTCTTTTTCAGTCATTTCATCAGACATTTCAAGATTATTCATCATAGATGCCTGCATTTTTACTATTGTTTCAAAATTATCTTTTTTAAACTGAGGGATTGTTATTGTATAGTTTGTTTCAGCAAAGTTTGTCGAAGCATTAGTATATCCGCCCATATCGGCAACCAACTTAAATACATCACCCTTGCCAAGCTTCATATATCCGTTTGTACCTTTTGTTCCGTTAAATGCCATGTGCTCGCAAAAATGGCTAATACCTCTTTCTTCGTCTTTTTCGTTTAAAGCTCCCGTATTTACATATGTATTTAATACTATTTTTGCACCTTCTTTTGGTGCGATATAAACTTTTTGTCCGTTATTTAATTTATAACAGTGAATTTCTTGTCCATTAGATAACTTTTCAACCCCGATTTTTGTGTAACCGTTTGGAACCGTAACTTGATAGTCAGGTGTTATATTTGGCAATTCTGTTTTTTGTGCAGCAGAAGTGCTATCAGAGGCAGGTTTTGTTTCATTATGTTGTTGTGAAACACCACTTGTCCTGATATTATTTCTAAAATTATCAAGATATGAATTATTATAATTATACATATGTATTCTTCACTTCAGTATACATTATATATAAAAGCACGGAATGCATGTTTTTTGCTAAATAAACATAAATTGTTACAAAAAATATTTTAAAAATTTATAAAATATTTCTTGTATGGCAATCTGTTCCGCCGGTTTTTATTAAATTATATTTATCGGCAATCTCCATAACTTTTTCTGAAGTGTGGAATTTAAATATTTTACGATGCCTTCTGTACGGATAATATACTTCAATACCGTCAAGTCCGATATCAATAAGCTTAGATACAAATTTATCTAAATTTAAAGCCCAACAGCAAGCAGGATGCGCTAATACAGCAATTCCACCTGCCTGATGAATTGCATCAATAAGTTTTTTTACATTTCTTCTTGCAAATATTCTTACAATATCGGAATCAGTTCCTCGTTTTGTTTTTGCCATGAATTTTGTTAATTTGGGATTCTCAACATCAATTCCGTATGCCAATAAATGCATAAACACATAGCCGTACCAACAATCAAATTCAACTGCAGGCAGCAAAATAGAATCCCTGTACACTTTATGACCCTCAACGGTATTATGGTCACAAATTGCAATTTTTCTAAATCCCAAATCTCTTGCTTGACGAATTATGTCGTCAAAATCGGCATTTCCGTCTGAATATTTTGAATGAATATGTAAATTTACAAAATCAAAATATTCATCCTCTTTAAAACTTCTTATTAAATCTTTTATTTCTTCACAATGTTGATTCATAATTCCAAATTCTTTATTTACAATTAGCTATTATAGTAATAAAATTATACAATAAAGGATTTTATAAACAAATAATATTTAAATGAAATAATGAATTATGGCAAAAAATAGTAATACAATTTTTGAGATATTTTTACAGGGTATTGGTCTATATTTTACAAATATAGACAGATTTGTTTGGTATATGGTTTTTCCTGTGTTTGGACAACTTGTATGTTTTTTGTTAACAGCGATACTTGTATATTCTTTCTGTGAATACAAAACTGTTATATTATCAAATGTTCCAATTCTAAAAACTCCTATGTATATGAATATTGCTATGGCAATTATACTTATACCAATTGTTTTATGTTGGATAAAAGCTCTTTGGGATTATATTGTTGCATATTCCGCAGTTAATTCAATGACTGAAAACATGCTTAAATCACAAAGAGTATATGATTTTCCTGCACACACAATGATGGTTTCAAGAAGATGGATGCATTTTATCGGATTATGGATTCTTTATGCAGGCATATTATTGTTGAGTTTTATTCCAATATTTACTGTTTTTTGTTGGATTCTGCTAATATATTATGCATTTATTTTTCAAATATTTTTATTTGAACCTGAGTTAACACCTATTGAATGTTTTAAAAAAAGCTCATATTATGTTAGAGGTAATTTTAAACAGACTTTTTTAATGATTATTTTATTAGGTGCTTTGACTTATGTTATATTGCCTCAAATTGTATATTCATTTTTAGACACGATTAAGGCTGTATCATCATTAAAGGATTTGATTATCCCGTACATATCAGTTCCGTCACTCGATTGGATAAATATGGTACTTTCAGCAATGGGTGTTGCTCAAATTATGCCTGCACAAGTTGCATTATTTGTTGTGCAAAGTATTCTTTGGATTGTTGTAATACAATTATTATTGCCGTTAAGAGTAATATGTATGTGTTTATGGTACAAAAATTTTTATAATGATGCAGGCGCTATGAAACAAATAGATGACAGAATTTTAGATAGAGCCGGAGCAAAAAAAGGTTCAAGAAGAAAAAAATAATGTTTATATGCAAGAATTGTAAATCAGTTGATAAATTTGAATTAATGTTTTCTCCCGAATATAAGGGGAATAAATCATTTAAGCTAAATTATAACGAAAATAATGATATAGAAATCACAGTTGATGGTTATACGTTCGTTCCGGATTTGACATTTATGAATCAGTTTTCAGTGTGCAAATATTGCGGTCAAATATATATGTGGGACTATGAGGATAATTATAATAAAAAATAGATGTTGGAGGATAAAATTATGAGAAGTGATGGCAGAAAAAATGATGAATTGCGTCCAATTCATTTTACAAAAAATTTCACAAAGCATGCTTTAGGCTCTGTTCTTGTCGAATTTGGAGATACAAAAGTAATTACAACTGCATCAGTTGACTACAAAAAACCTAAATGGATGGAGCAAGATGACAACAGAGGCTGGGTAACTGCCGAATATTCACTTCTTCCATCAGCAACAAATACAAGATGTTCAAGAGAACGCAATAAAGTTTCAGGAAGAACACATGAAATTCAGCGCTTAATCGGTAGAAGTCTAAGAGCTTGTGTTGACTTATCTAAAATGCCTGATTTAACAATAACTATTGACGCCGATGTTATTCAAGCAGATGGCGGAACCAGAACAGCAAGCATTTGCGGAGGTTTTTTAGCCTTAAAAGATGCCGTTGAAAAACTGATAGCTTCAGGCGACTTAAAAGAAAATCCTATAGTTGAACCGATTGCCGCAATATCCATCGGTATGATAGGCGAAGATATTTTACTCGATTTAAATTATGAAGAAGATTCTCATGCAAGAGTTGATTCAAATGTTGTATTAACTAAAAGTGGTAAAATAGTTGATTTTCAGACAACATCCGAGGGTGAGCCTTATGAAAAAGCCAAAATGGATGAACTATTTAATATTGCTTCTAACGGTATTCAAAAAATTATTAAAATATATGACGAAGTGTAACCTATAATAATTTGTGATATCCTATTACTGAGGAGCTTTTTATGAAAAAAATTATTACTTTATTATTTCTAATATGTCTTTTTACCTGTTCTGTGTATGCAAAGGATGTTAAATTTGCACAAGTTACTGATGTATATTATCGTGGTAATTCAGAAATGTTAAATAAAATTATTAAAGACATAAATAAAACACCTGACATCGATTTTATCGTCTTTACCGGAAATAATATCGGCAAACCAAATGAAAATAACTTAAAACATTTTTTAAATGATGCAAAAAGATTAAACAAGCCATTTTATATTGTACTTGGAAACAAAGATGTTTCAAAATCTCATCATCTCGACAAGAAAACATATATGAGTATAGTCAGACGCTATAGCAAATTTCACCCTAAATCAACAAATTACACTTTTAAAAAGAATAATATAGTTTTTATTGTGGTTGACGGAAGCAAAGAAGTTATTCCAAGTGTAAATGGATTTTATAATAAAGATACAATTGCTTGGGTTAATAAGCAGTTGACTAAATATGCTTCTAATAAAGTTGTTATATTACAACATTTTCCACTGGTGAATAAACCAAATAATGAGTATTACTATACTTATAATATTTTAGAATATATGCAAATGCTTAGTAAACATAATAATGTTTTAGCTGTTGTGACAGGACATTATAATAAAAATGATGAAGTTATGTATAATGGAGTATATCACATAACATCACCACGTTCATCTGAAGGAACTTACAAAATTATAGATATTGATACTTCAAACGGAAATGCAGTTTATACTATTTTGAAGGATGTTAAATAATGACCGGTGGTGTAATATCAACAGTAATATTTGATTTGGACGGAACTCTTTTATATACATTGGAAGATTTAACAGATAGTACAAATTTTGCTCTTGATGAATTTGGTTATCCTAAGCGCACAATAGATGAAGTCAAAAGTTTTGTTGGAAATGGAGTTTCATTATTAATTGAACGTTCTATCCCTGACGGGAAAAACAATCCTAATTTTGAGAAGTGTCTTTTAAAATTTAAAGAGCATTATTCAAATAATATGTATAACAAGACAAAACCTTATGACGGAATTATAGATTTATTAACTAAACTTAAACAAAATAATTATAATATTGCGGTTGTATCAAATAAGTTTGATGAAGCTGTAAAAAGCTTAGTTGATAAATATTTCAAAAATTATGTAGATATTGCAGTCGGTCAACGTGAAAATATTGAAAAGAAACCTGCCCCTGACAGCGTAAACGAAGTAATAAGAACACTTAATGTAGAGAGAGAAGAATGTATATTTGTCGGGGATTCTGAAGTTGACATAGAAACCGCAGCAAATGCAGGGATTCCGTGCCTAAGTGTAACTTGGGGTTATAAAACAATAGATTTTTTATATAAACATGGAGCTTCTACGCTAATATATTCCCCAGATGATATTTGGGAAATGGTTTAGTTACTTACAAAATTACTGTAGTGCTCATTATAAAATTCTTCAAATCTATCTTCCAAAATAGCTTGTCTGCACATTTGAGAGAAATTGATTAGGAATGTTATATTATGGATAGACATAAGGGCTTGTCCTGTGCCTTCATTACATTTGTATAAATGCCTTATATATGCTTTAGAATGGTTTTTGCACGCATAACAATCACAATTTTCATCAAGCGGTGATGGGTCTTCTTGATACTGTGCATTTTTAATCTGGCATTTACCCTTCCATGTAAAGAAAGAGCCGTGTCTTGCGTTACGAGTCGGAAGAACACAGTCAAACATATCAATCCCGCCTTTTATACCATCTAACAAATCTTCAGGTGTTCCTACTCCCATTAAATATCTTGGTTTATCATGCGGCAGAAGTGGTGCTGTATAATTGATATAATGATTCATTGTTTCTTTATCTTCACCAACACTTAAACCGCCTATTGCATAGCCAACGGCAGGAATTTGTGACACAAATTCAGCACTTTCTTTTCTTAAATCGTCAAAGAATGCTCCCTGACAGATTGGGAAAAGCGCTTGTTTAGGGTTTGTTTTTGCCTTAATGCAGCGTTCTAACCAACGATGAGTGCGCTCCATTGCAAGTTTTGCTTCTTCGTGAGTACAAGGATACGGTGAGCACCAGTCGAATGCCATAATTATATCAGCACCTATGTTTTGTTGAATTTTCATAGATATCTCAGGGCTGATATAGTGTTTTTTACCGTCTTTAGGATCTCTAAATTCGACTCCGTCTTCAGAAATTTTACGAAGATGTGCTAGTGAAAACACCTGAAATCCGCCTGAATCTGTTAAAACAGGTTTGTCCCAGTTCATCCATTTGTGGATACCACCAAATTTTGCAATTAACTCATCACCTGCTCTTAAATAGAGATGATAAGAGTTTCCTAAAATTATTTGTGCACCTGATTCATAGATATGGTGATTAGTAAGTAATTTTACAGTCGAATTAGTACCGACAGGCATAAAGATAGGAGTTTTTATATCTCCATGGGGTGTATGGAGAGTTCCTGCTCTTGCACCTGTTTTTTTATCGACGTGTTCTAATTCATAACTAAAATATTCAAATTCAGGATTAGAGTAGTTCATCTTCTTCGATTAGTTCCTCTGTTTTTGTTTTCCATGTATCAAAAATTTCATTTTCATTGAAATAGATAGCAATTTCTCTTTCTGCACTTGCAAGTGAGTCTGAGGCGTGGATTACGTTGTATTCCATAACTTGAGCATAGTCTGCTCTGATTGTACCAACATCAGCGTTTAGAGGGTTTGTAGCACCTACAATGTGACGAACACTATCTACAACTCCATAGCCTTTTACGACCATTACAACAACAGGCCCGCTTTGGATATATTTAATTAAGCGAGGATAGAACGGCTTACCTTCGTGTTCAGCGTAGTGGCTTGCTGCCTGTTCGTCTGTAACCTGAATAAGTTTCATACCCATGATTTTGAAACCTTTTCTTTCAAAACGACTGCACACATCGCCTATTAAACCTCTTTGTACACCGTCAGGCTTAATAGCCACAAATGTTCTTTCTTCTGCTAACATATTAAACTCCTCTTTTAAGTCATAAATACATCTATTATTAGACCATAAAAATGCCGTTTTTACAAATATTTTAGGTTCTATCTACTTAAACCTTCTCATATTCTGCATCATTTGTTTCATTCCAAGTTTTCCGCCGAGCATATTGCCTATGTCGCCCATTTTTGCGAATTTGGAAAGATTTTTCTTCATCCCATTCATACCCTTCATCATTTCACGCATCTGCTCAAATTGTTTGATATAGATATTTATATCATGCAGAGGAATCCCTGAACCTTTTGATATTCTTCTTTTTCTGCTTGAATCAATTAGTTGAGGGTTATTTCTTTCTTCTTCCGTCATACTTTGGATAAATACTTCTATCTTTTTGAACTGTTTTTCCCCTTCGTGAGTAAGTTCTTCTCTCTGATCTTTTGGTATATTTAACCCCGGAATCATTCCCATAATCTGATCGAGTGAGCCAAACATACTCATTTGTTTTTTCATCTTTAAAAAGTCGTTAAACGAAAACTCTGCTTTTTCCATTTTTCGCTGCATTTCCAAAGCATCTTCTTCGTCTATAACCTCTTTTGCTCTCTCAACAAATGAAACAATATCACCCATCCCTAAAATTCTTGTTGCAATTCTTTCAGGATAAAACGTTTCAAGTGCGTTGAGTTTTTCGCCCGTACCTGTTAATTTTATTGGTTTCCCCGTACAATAAGCAACACTCAAAGCAGCACCACCACGAGAGTCCCCGTCTAACTTTGTTAACACAATACCTGTCAGTCCAAGTTGTTCATCAAAGTTTTCTGCGACATTAACTGCTTCTTGTCCTACCATTGAGTCAATAACAAGCAGTTTTTCGTCAGGGTGAAACATTCTGTCAATAAGCATCAATTCTGCCATCATATCAGTATCAATTTGCAACCGCCCTGCAGTATCTAAAATGATTACGTTGTAATTATTCTCTTTTGCATATTCCTTTGCCTTTTGGACAATCTCAGTAACATTTGTTACTCCATCAATAGTAAAACATTCAGTATTTATTTGAGATGCTAATGTTTTTAATTGATTGATTGCGGCCGGTCTATAAACGTCACATGCAACTAAAAGTGGATTTTTACCCTCGTTTTTTAGTTTAACCGCTAATTTTGCGGAAGATGTAGTTTTACCCGAACCTTGTAAACCTAACATCATAATGGTTGTCGGTTTGTTTTCTAAATTTAGGGGAGCTTCATTTTTTCCAAGGATATTAACTAATTCATCATTTACTATTTTAACAAGTTGTTGGCTCGGATTTACACCCCTAACAATATCTTCACCTTCAGCCTTATCTTTTATTGCCGAAATAAATGATTTGACGACTCTCAGGTTAACATCTGCTTCTAAAAGAGCTCTTCTAATCTCTCTTAAAGCTTCTTTCATATTATCCTGAGTTAGTTCTTTTTGTCTTGCCGTATCTTGAATTATTTTTTGTAATCTGTCAGTTAATGAATCAAACATTTATACCCCCATTTATTCTATTATAAATGGAACAGAGTTGTTTGCAAATTACTCTGCAAGCTTAATGTAGTACAAATTATTTTGCCATCTTAAATCAAGATATTTAACTTTTTTATTTAATATTTTAACTTTTGGCAAAATAGATGGCAGTCCGTTTATCTTTTTTAATGTATCAGGATAAGTTTCAGGTGAAATAGAACCTAATTTTATATTTACAGTAGGTATTTTTACGTAAATATCCTCAGGATTTCTAATATCAATATATTCAACCGTTTCTTTTGATGCTTGTTCAATATCTTTTGCAATATTTGTTATAAACTTTATTTTTTCTGTATCCATTTGAGCAGTACCAACATAATTGCCGTAAGTTAAGACTTTAACAGTTTTAAATGACGGATGTAATGGCATATAAGCCCGTCCAATCAACTTACCGTCTTTTGTATAAAATGCAATTGGTGGTACATTCTCATTCGGTGCAATTGTTATTGCAGGTTCTCGTTCCTGAACAAGAATTTCGATTCTTGCAGGCAGCCAAAATCTTTTAATATATACATTTTGTATTGGAGGTATCTTTAAAATGCTTTCTTTAATATTATCAGTATTCATCAAAAAAATCGGGCAAGTCGGGACAGGATTTTCTTGAACAGCTTTAAGAATCCTGTCCGATGATGTTATATAGTTATTTTCGATTTTAATTGATGTATTTTTTAAGCTATCAAAAGCATGTGGATTAAGTTTCCAATATTTTAAGTTCAAAATAAGATATATAAGATAAATAAGAAAAATTATCAAAAACAATCTGGAAAAAACAAGAATGGTTCTTATGTTTTTTTTTGATTTTCTTATCTGACGTTTCAATTGAGCCTGTTTTAGCCTATGATCTTCACTGTATCTACTCAATTTATTTTCAAAATCTTCGCCATAGGAAACATCAGAATCATCACTAATGTTATCAATACTATTAGTGTCAAACTTATTATTATTTTGATAATTATTTATGTTATTTTCATCAGACATTACTTATTCAATCCTGCCCCTTGCAATATAAGTTCAACCAAATCATCATAAGAAATGCCCATTGATGCTGTTTGTGCAGGTAAATCACTGGTGTCTGTCATCCCCGGAGATGTATTTATTTCTAAAATATATGGCATATCTTCGGTTACAACAAAATCAATCCTACTGACACCTGCGCACCCGCAAGCTTTAAAAGCTTTTATCGCAAAATCTTTTATCTTTTCTGTCATATCTTCAGAAAACTCACCCGGAACAATAAAATCAGTCATTCCTTTAGTGTATTTAGCCTCATAATCATACCATTCATTATGAGGACGCATTTCCAGAATATCTGTAGCAAAAGGTTTTCCGTCTTTTTCCAGAACACCAACGGTTGCATCAGCACCAACTTTATACTCCTCTATTAAAATATCTTGTTGAAATTTTGAAGCTTCAAAGACAGCCTTTACTAATTCATCTTGATTATTTACCTTGCTCATTCCAAAACTTGAACCTTCGCAGACAGGTTTAATCATAAGAGGATACGCTAAACCTTTTGTTTTTTCAAACAAATTGTCCCCTTTTGATATACATACAGATTTTATTAAAGGTAGTCCTGCATCCCGAAGTACGCGTTTAGTAAATTCTTTGTTCATTGCAATTGCACTAGACATAACACCACAACCTGTATATGGTATCTTCATTATTTCTAATAGTCCTTGAATACAGCCATCTTCGCCATATTTTCCATGCAACGCATTATATGCAAAATCAAAATTTTTTAGGTCATTTGCAATATTATCAGTTACATCAACTAATTTAGCATTTTTATATCCAAGTCTTTGCAATGCCTCATAGCAATTTTTACCCGAACGTAATGATACTTCTCTCTCTGATGAAAAACCACCGCATAATACAGCTATTTTTGAATCTTTTTGTATAGTTTTTTGCATATTTCTTCCTCACGTTTGTTCATTTTACCTATAAAACGTATTTCAGGTTCAAGCTCTATTGTATATGTTTCCTTTACAGTTGTGTACATTTTAAAAATAAGCTCCAGAATATTTTCAGATGTTGCATCACCTGTATTAACTATAAAGTTTGCATGTTTTTCCCAAACTTTAACATTATCTGCACACAATTCTTTAACCCCTGCTTTATCCAGCAAGCGTCCTGCAGAATCATTTTCGGGATTTTTAAATACACTTCCTGCATTTGGGGTAGCCAAGGATGGCTGAATATTTTTTCTAAATTCAAGATTTCTATCCATTAAAGCTTTAATATCTTCTTGTTTTGATTTTTTTAACTCAAATTCTGCTCCCAATAATATGTATCTTCCGCTTTGTAACAGTGATTGTCTGTAGCCAAAATTCATATCTTTTTTTTCAATGAATACAATTTCTTTTGTTTTAGAATCATATAAACAAGCTTTCATAAAAGTGTCAGAAATATTCTGTCCATGCGCTCCGGCATTCATAAATACATTCCCCCCGATAGTTCCGGGAAATCCAATCATAAATTCAAAGCCGCTTAAACCTGAATTATACGCAGTTTGTGACGCTTGAGGGCCTTTTACACCGCAATCAGCTATAACATGTGTACCTCGAACTTGAATATTATCCATCTTGATTGTTGATATAACAACACCGTCATAGCCTTGAGAAGAAAATATAATATTTGAACAACTTCCAAGAACAATCGGATTTTTTACTTCTTTGAGTAAAGATGTAAACTCTTGTTGATTATGAGGAAAATAGATTTTTTTTACTATTCCGCCAACTTTAAAGCTTGTCATGTTTTTAATATCAAAATTTTCTTTGCATTCAATTGTAGTAAGTTCCACTTGCATTCCTTTTCTATTTTTTTATTTTTAAAATATCATTTTGTTTTAATAATTCTTTTCCTAAATTAGTAATAGTACCTGCCCCTAAACCTATTACAACACAGTTGTTTAGAGTAGGCAAAAGTTTTTTTGCAACTTTTTCCATTGTTCCTGAAATATATTCAGCACTTTTCATTTCTGAAGTGAATTTTTCTGAATTTATACCATCAATAGCATCTTCTGAGGCAGCATATACATCTGTTACAATAATTCTGTCAGCAGAACTTAAAGCATCTTTAAAATCATTCCAAAGGCTTTGCAATCTTGTGTATCTGTGCGGTTGAAAAACTGCAACAATTTTCTTGTCTGTAAACGATTTCATTGCAGATAATGTTGATTTGATTTCTGTTGGGTGGTGTGCGTAATCATCATAGATTGTAATATCGCCAATTTCTCCGACTTTTTGAAAACGTCTGCCCATCCCTGTAAATGTTTCTAAATGCTTTGCACAAGTTTTAATATCATTACAGCCTGATTCATTAATTGCTGCTATTACAGCCAAGGCATTATAAACATTGTGTTCACCAGGGAGAATTATTTTAGCATCAGTTAATAATTTATTATTATGATAAATTTTAAAGGTAGTATACCCGTGATTATATGAAATACCCTTTGCAGTATAGTCAGCAACATTTAATCCATAAGTTATATATTTATCAACATTTTTAAGTTGTTGTACACCTGTATTATCAATATTAACCAATATTTTAGAATTAGAGTTTTTATCCAAAAAGTAGTTAAAAGTTTCTAACACAGAAGTCAGTCCATTTTTATAAAAATCAAGGTGGTCTGCCTCTAAATTATTGACCACAATTGTATTTGGATTATATTTTACGATAGTACCATCACTTTCATCCAATTCTGCAATAAAATGTTTACCATTTGGGGCATATTCAGCATTAGTCGAATATTCAGGAATAATTCCGCCAACAACATAAGACGGATGTTCATTTGATTTAGATAAAATATATGATGCCATTCCACTGGTAGTTGTTTTACCGTGAGTTCCTGAAAAACCAATAAAGCATTTATCCGAATTTGAAATCTCTGCAAGTAAATCTGAACGATGGTAAACTGTTAATCCTTTTTCTCTTGCTATTTTTAATTCGGGGTTTGATTCTCTTATTGCTGAACTTACAACAACAATTGCATCATCAGGAACATTATTTTCATCATGACCAATAAAAATATTTCCGCCTAAATTTCTAAGTTGTTGTACATATTTACTATCGGATATATCCGAACCTGAAACCTCATATCCTTGTTGAAGAAGATATTTTGCAAGTCCGCTCATTCCGACTCCGCCAATTGCAATAAAATGATATTTTTTAGCCATGTTACTCTCCTAGTATGATTATATTACAAAAGGATGAATTTGTTAATTAATTTATAGTTTCTCAAACTTCGTTTGCTAAACAGTGAATAGTGAATAGAAAAATTTAACATCACCGAGGGGGAGGGCTGCGTTCTTGAGACAGTTTTATAAGAACGACGGATGGGGGCATCAAAAATATATAAATATTCCCTCTCAAACGCACTATTGTACAGGGGGAGGATGTGATTGTGACTTTTATTTTCCCTGTGATTTAGTATATGTTTGCTATTTCATTGACTTAACTAAAAAATTTAATTTGTAACGAAATGTAACAATATGAACTAAAAAATTAAAGTTTAATAATATACGTGCCGTAATACTGAATGTAACAGAATAATAATTTTGTTACATTCAGGGAAAAAGAAAAAGGAAATCAATAAAAATGGGAATGTCAGCGTCACAAGTTAGATTTTTATCTCTCCAACATCGTAAACACGATATTGGCAGAGAATTATCTACTCTTTCTAACAGAAAGATGTCACTTTCTCGCGAC
>OMPX01000085.1 GCA_900313115.1 uncultured bacterium | reverse complement strand
CGGAGAAGGCGGGATTCGAACCCGCGGTGGAGTTTCCCCCACACAAACGTTCCAGGTTTGCACCTTAAACCACTCGGACACCTCTCCTTTGGTCTACTTGATTATATCATAAATTTGAGTCTTTACATAGTATTTTTACAGATTTAATATAAAACAAACTCCGATTAGTAATAATCGGAGTTTGTTATTTTTACAAAATAAATTCTTCTTTTGACATTTTTTCGTATTCTTCAGGTGTAACCGTATCTTTTGTCATGCCCTTTTTCTGAACAGATTTCTTTGCAAGTTCCGGTAATTTAGACTTCAAATCATCTGATGCACAAACTAAATCACGCCCTTTTTCTTCTTTTATAACACGAATTGTTACTTCACTTGGAGAACCGTCTTTTCCTGCCTTTTCCTGAATTTTATAACTTGACCAGTCATCAGGAAGTTCGTCTGTATAAAGATAGTCTTTATCTGTTCCCAATCGTTTATCGATTTCTTTATGAAGCACTTTGGTTACATAATCTTTTTGATTAGTGAAATGACAAGGGTGAATAATTTCTTCTCCTATAACTTCTTCAGGATCACGTTTTTCGTATTTTTTAAATAATTCTGCTGCTGTGTGTAGATGGTCTAATTCAAATGCTAAAAATTCTTCCCAAACAGGCATAAGAAGTTCATCTTCTTCATCTGTCATACAGTTATGATATGTACAAACTTCCATAAATTCGTGTAACAATAATTTTTCATAGAAAGATTCACTCGGATCAATCAGGGATTCATACATTGTTACGTGTTCTTCTTCAACATCTTTTATTTCTGCATAAGTTTCTCTAAGAGTTTCATTACCATAAGCAAAACCGTGTTCGCCATAATAATTGTGTGTTTGTTGTTCGCCTGATACAAGAGTTAATATATTAACTTTTGTTTGAGGTGATGCTGTTGATTTGTCGTAAGGTTTACGCAATCTGATAATATTACAGTTATGGTGGTTTTGTGTAGGACGTCCCAGAATAACATCAGTTTGTTCTTGAACGATATCATTTGGAGAAATTCCGTGCATCATATATGCCCATTGGCTGTATCTGTATAAATGGTCAAAATCTTCTAATAAACCAAAATCAAAAGTTTCTTTCACATATTCATCAGGTTCATTTTGAGCCATCCAAGCAGTCAAATCAACCGCAACCTGTTCATAACCTAAAGTTGTTTCCAAAACGGACTGATCTGACGGTGCAAGCCAATTGATAGTTGATTGTTGAGCATCTTCTATTCTTTTTGTCTGAGCTAAAAATTTCATTGTATCTTCGTGTTGACATAATCTTGAAAAATTATGTTTAAAATTCCAAGCTTCTACTTCAATACCGTTCATGAGTATTTGACGTGTTCTTGTGTAACAATTTACTTCGTTTTTATTATATTTTCTGTGTGCAATATCATGCCAGGTTCTTAATTGTTTTTCAAGAGGTAAACCTTTTTCTTTTAATGGATTAAATGACATAACAACTCCTTTCTTTTACTAAAAAATAAAAGAAAGTAATAAAATATACATTATACAATATGGCTAATATTTGTTTATAATATCTAAAATTTTAGAATGAATATCTTCAATTTTATCAGAACCGTTTAAGAGTTTAACTCTTTGTGGTTCTTGTTTTGCTATATTAAGATATCCTTCACGAACACGTTTAAAAAATTCTACACCTGCGGATTCCATTCTGTCTTTTTCTTTGCCGACACGTGACATTGAAGTTTCAATATCAATATCAAAAATAAAAGTCAAATCAGGCTTCATACCGCTTGTTGCAATGTCATTAAGCATATTTATTCTGTCTAAATCAACCCCTCTGCCGTATCCCTGATATGCAACAGTTGAATCTGTATGTCTGTCACAAAGCACAATTTCACCACGTTCAACAGCAGGTTTGATAATAGTATCAATATGTTGAGCTCTGTCTGCTAAAAATAAAAAACTTTCACAATTCGGAGAAACTTCTCCGTCATAATTTAGTAAAATTTCTCTTAATTTTACACCTAAACCTTTTGCTCCGGGCTCTCTTGTTAATAAAACTGTTTTACCCTGTTTTTCAAAATATTCTTTTAAAAGTTTTATCTGCGTTGTTTTTCCGCAGCCGTCAACTCCTTCAAATGTAATGAATAAACCTTTTGACATATTTACTCCAAATCAGATTATTGTTTTGCTTTATAACTACAAGAACGGTTAGAGCATTCAATAACTTCTCCACTCTTTAAAGATCGTTTTGTTAATAACGAACCGCATTCAGGACATTTTTCTCCTGTTGGTTCATTCCATAAAACAAAATCACAATCAGGGTATTTATTGCAACCGAAGAACATAACTCCTCTTTTGGATCTTCTTTCAATAATTTCGCCTTCTCCGCATTTCGGACAAGTTACACCTGTTGATTTTACTATACTTTTTCTGTCTTTGCATTCCGCACACTCTGTATATCTTCCGTAAGGTCCGTTTTTAATATACAAATCGCCGCCGCATTTTTCGCATTTTTCATCAGCTTTTTCAGGTTCTTCCTGATTGTTAATAACTGCACCGGATTTGTCTAATGATAAAATTGTTTTACATTCAGGATAACCTGAACATCCAAGGAATTGTTGTCCGTAACGATTTGTTCTGACTATCATTTTTCTTCCGCAATTTGGACAGGTAACATCACTTTCTATTCTGATTTTTTGTGCGTTTGACATTACGTCATTAACCGTATCAATGAACGGATCATAAAACTTTTGTAAAACATCATTCCAGACAGCTTTTTTCTCTGCGATTTGGTCTAATTTTTCTTCCATACCTGCAGTGAAGGCATAATCCATAATATCTGTAAACTGTGTTACGAGTTGTTTGCAAACAGTTTTGCCCAAGAAGGTTGGAACAAGTGCTTTGTCTTGTTTTTCAACATATTGTCTTTGTTGAATTTTAGTAATAATACTTGCATAAGTAGAAGGACGACCAATACCATATTCTTCTAAAGCCTTAACTAAGGACGCTTCCGAAAACCTTGGAGGCGGTTGAGTAAAGTGTTGTTTTGGCAGAATATCATTAAGTTTTAGTTTATCGCCTTCTGATAAATCAGGAATTTTTGCTTCTGCTTCTTCTTCACTATCCTGATACAGTTTTAAGAAACCGTCAAATACAACCTTGCTTGAACCTGTTCTCAGTTCATAATCTCCTGCCGTAATATCAACTGTTTTATTTGCAATTTTTGCAGAAGCCATTTGAGATGACATAAATTTATTCCAAATCAGTTTATATAATTTGTACTGTTCAGGAGTCAGATATTGTTTTATACTTTCAGGTGTTCTTTCAGGATATGACGGTCTTATAGCTTCGTGAGCGTCCTGAACGTTTTTACCTTTTTTACCGTAAGTATTCGGTGATGACGGATAATAATTTTCGCCATAATTATTAAGAATAAAATCTTTTGCCATAGCTTGTGCATCATCAGAAATACGTACACTATCGGTTCTCATATAAGTAATTAAACCGACAGAGCCTTCTTCAAGCTCAATACCTTCATACAATTTTTGTGCAATTTGCATAGTTTTTGAAACACCGTAGCCCAATTTTGAACTTGCTTCACGCTGCAAGGTAGAAGTTATAAATGGTGCGGTTGGTTTTCTTGTAGTTTCACGTTTTGAAACATTTGAAACGGTATAATTTTGTTTTTCTAAGTCAGCTTTAATTTTCAGAGCTTCTTCTTCATTATTGATTTCAATTTTACTTCCGACAAATTTTGTCAATTCAGCTTCAAACGGTTTCCCGTCTTTTTCTAACAAAGCAGAGATTGTCCAATATTCTACTGGTGTGAAAGCATCAATTTCTTCTTCCCTTTCACAAATCATACGTAGTGCAACAGATTGAACACGACCTGCTGATAAATGATAATTTCCTAATTGTTTCCATAAAATAGGGCTGAGTTTGTAGCCTACAAGTTTATCTAAAATTTGTCTTGTTTGCTGCGCCTGAACTTTATCCATATCAATTTGGCGATAATGTTCAACAGCATATTTTACAGCTTTTGGTGTAATTTCATTAAATTCAATTCTGAAAATTTTATCTTCAGGCACTTTTAAAACTTCTTTGACGTGCCACGCAATTGCCTCTCCTTCACGGTCAGGGTCGGATGCAAGATAAATTTTGTCAGATTCTTTTGCTAAAGAATTTAGTTTTGATACAACTTTTTTCTTCTCGGGAAGAATTACAAATGATGGTTTGAATCCGTTATTCACATCAAAACCTAAATCATTTTTTGATGATAAATCACGAACGTGTCCAAGACTTGCTTCAATCGTATAATTTGGACCGAGAATTTTTTTAATGGTTTTAGATTTTGCAGGAGACTCAACTATAACAAGTGCTTTTTCACCACCTGATTTTGAGGCGGTTTTTTTTGACACTGTTTTAGTTGTCGTCTTTTTTGTGGCTGTTTTCTTTGCTGCCGGACTCATTCTTCTCCCTTTTACTATGTACGGATAATTATACTTAAATCTTATTATATTGTAAATAGAATAAAATTAAAATAACAAAAAATAAATTTAGAAGTTTTATCTACTGTATGATAAATTCTCTAAATTTACATATAAATAATACATATCAAAATAATAACATTAGTACCTATGAGTCAAAATCCTTTCAAGGATTAAATCACGATACTGTTTCTTTTAAATCCAAAAGTTTGTTATCAAAACCTTCTGAAGAAATTACAAAAATTGTTCAATCAGCCGTAAAAGACACCAAAAACTTAATGGGACAAGGTTCTGAAGGAAAAGTTTTTGATATCCCAGAGACAATATATTGTGTAAAAATACCTAATAATCAAACTCCAAAATTTGGAGAATGGAATTTTGATATGTACAGAGGAGAGGATGTGAATCACGTTGTTGCCACTTCCGGAAATGTTTCAATAATGAAAAAAATAATCGGTGAACCTTTGAAATATGGAAAAGAACCAAAGGAAATTTATGATTTGCCGAAAAAAGCTTATAAATCATTATTATTACAAATACAAGATGCTCATAAAAAATATATGGTTTTTGATGCTGTACCAAAAAATATTATTTATAATAAAGAAAATAAATCTTTAATTGCAATTGATTTTATAAAAGAAGATTCAAATAAATACGAATACAGCCCATTTTATAATGTTTATGACTGTTTAAAATCAAAAGGTTCGGGTGCAGAAGATAAAGAACTAAATACAAAATTTGGTGAGAAATTATTTTCACTTGCCGTTGATGGACTTTCTGACAAAGAACATTCTGTCCCACTGATTAAAAAAGATTTAGATGCATTATATGAAGAATTGAGCTGGAATAAATGTTTATCACAAGAAACAATACAATACAAATCAATTCTTGATAAAAACATAAAAGAACCAAAGAAATTAAGTTTATTTAATTTGTGGAGTAAAAAATAAAATTAAGGATGTTTTTTATTTATATTACTTAATTTTTCCACAAATAACTCCGGAAAACAAAATAAATTTAATTAATCAAATAAACCATTAGAATTTGCCTGCATAAATAAAATTACTGCAATTGCAGCAATTGCAAGAACAAATGCAAACCACATTACATTTAAAATAGTTTCCGAAACTGCTGAGAAAAATCCTTGTTCTTCTTTTTTAGGTTTTCTGTATGCAGGGTCAACCCATTCTCCACAATTCATACACTTTTTGGCATCATCCGGTATTTCACCTTTGCAATATGGACAAAGCATTTATTTCTCCTTTTATTATTTCCTTAATATTAAAATACCACACTATTCTTAAAAAAGTAAATAGTTAAATGTTTAACTATTTTGCAATTTTACCTTTAATTCTATTAATAAGTTCATTAACATTATTCTTTTCTTCATCAGGAACATCTAATTTGATGTAATCTTCAAAAAATTCAATAGCATCTTCAAAATCTTCTCTTGCCAAGAATAAAACACCCAATTTTTTATATGGCATAGCAAATTTTGTATTTACTGCAGTAGCTTTTAAATAATTTGAAATTGCTTTATCAATTTCGTTATTTGCTTCGTATGCTTGAGCCAGATAATAATATAAAAATTCATTATCTTCCTTGTATTCAATAACATTTTCAAAGTTTGAAATAGCATCTTCATAATTGCCGAGTTCAAACATTACTCTTCCCATATCATAATATGCATCATAATTTTCAGGTTGAGCATCTAAAATCTTTTCTAACTCGGTTATTGCCATATCATATCTTGAATCTTCAATATAAACTCTGGCAAGTAAATGAGCAATTACATAATTGTCTTCAATCTCATAACTTCCTCGCTCTAAAACACCGATTGCACCTGCCAAATCTCCTGATTTATAGTACAAATCCGACAGATTTATATATGATTGAGGGATAAGCGGATTTAACTTTATAGATTTTGTATAAGATTTTTCTGCCTGTTCAAAATTCCCGAGCTTTGTATAACAAAGCCCCATATTATTATAAATTTCAGCATTGTCATCTTCATGTTCAAGTATATTACTGAAAATATTAATTGCTTCCTGAAATTCACCCTTTTTATAACATTCAATTGCTTTATCTAAATTATTTTCCATTTCTAACTTTCCATTTCCCATTTAAAACATTTACACCTTTTACCCCTTTATCTCTAAAATGCTTTTTCTCCGGAAACACCTGCCTGATGGATAACCGTTTTAACATTACCCTCAGCCTGGAAATTCTTTGGCTCTAAAATAACTTTTATTTTGTCAGCCGTAATATCTTTTTCATTTTCTTTGATTGTTGAACGACCAATCATAAATACTTCTTTAGGTTTATTAGTAACTTTATCAGGATATGCAACAACTTTTGGACCTTTTGCAAAATAATCGTCATACCAAGCTCTTACATTTCCGTTTCCGATAAATATACCTTGTTTTCTGTTGTATTGTTGATAATTTGCTTTTAACACAAACTCTTTACCGTTATCAAGAACAGTAGAAGTAACTGCATCTCCCATTGATGTCATTTCTTCTGCCTGAACATCATAGATAAAATGATTTGCAGTTGCGTGGTGTTTAGACTGATCAATTCTTGCTCTTCCAATCAAATCAATTTTCTTTAAATCACCTTTATCATTGGTATGAATAATGGCTTTATCCGCATAAGCATTAATATCCTTATATTTTATTGCCACAGAACCGTTTGCAGTCATAACATTTGTTTTTACATCATATTCTTGTTCATCAGCATTGATTACTGCAACAGGTGTTTTACCTTCTGTTACGATTGTTTGGGTATCACCTTCCGCTTTAATCACTTTGTTCAATAAAGAAAATTTCAAAATATTCGCTTTTACTTCTCTTTTTTTATTATTTTTGACTTCATACGCATAAGGTTTATCGTAGAAAGTTGCTGTATGCAATTTGCTGCTCTTTACAGATACATCAGCTTTGTCGCCAATAATATTAATATCTCCGTATTTAACTTTAACATCACCGTTAAATTTGATTTTACTATCTGTTTCAGAGAAGGTTTGAGTCTTTGATTCAATAATCAAATCTTCCGCAATTACGCCAATTGCACCTAAACATAATACTAAAAGTGACATTATTATTAAAAATTTTCTCTTATTCATTTTCTTCCCTTTTTCTTTAATCGTAAACTTTTGAGCTTGTTTTACCCATTATTTTAAATCTCGAATATTCAGAATCAATCAAGGCTCTCTCGGCAGTAGCCATAAAAGCATTCTTTTTATTGATTGTGACATTACCCTCAACGTGTAAAACTTTTGTTCTTATTTCAAACACCAATTTATCAGCTTTTAAAGATGTTTCGTCTTTTAAAACGACAAATACATTTTCGTAAAGTATAATTTCCTGAGTTTCTTCGTTATAAATCCCTTTTGTAGATTCAAAACTCATTTCAACCTTGTTATCTTTATAAAAATTACCGACAACATTGTTTAAATTAGCAATTTTATGTTCGCTGCTATATTGTCCTGTTTCACCAAAAATTTCCCAAAATTTTTGACCATCTTTTGTCTCGGTAAGAATCATACTTGAAACTTGCAATTCCTGACGTTCAACACCTGAACGCAATGCATTTCTGTTAAAGTTTGTAGTAATAATTCCCGCTGTAATAAATGCCCACAATATAACCGTTGAGATTGATACAGTAATAATAAAATACGTACGTTCCCGCTTGCTCATCTTCGCCCAGCGAGCTTTCATTTTTTCCCATAAATCAATAAAAAACTGTTTATCAATCTTCATAATCATATTTTATCACATAATATGATTCTAAATATTTTATTATACATAAGTTTACATATTTAAACTGATTTATGTAGTATAATCTACATATATTCTATGGAGAGAGTTTTATGGAAAAATTTATCAATAAAATTGTTGAAAATAAAATAACATTTTGGTCTGTATTTGGACTTATAATTATTTTAAGCTTAGGTTTAAGGCTTACACTAATTGAATTTCCGCTTTGGTATGATGAAGGCTGTTCTGTTGCAACCGCAATAAAATCATTTCCTATAGGGATAAATAATTACTTATGGTCTTATGATTTTCAACATACTCCTTTCTATTTTTATATTTTGCATTTTATTATGCAATTTTTCGGAGATAGTGTGGTTGTTTTTAGAATTTCTTCTCTCATTGTTTCTATGGCTCTGCTTCCTGTGACATATATTGTGACAGAAAAATTAGCATCAAAAAAAGTTGCCTTGTTTGCGATGCTTTTAATGGGCATAAATACTTTTCAGGTCCTATATTCAATAGAAATCAGAATGTATCCTTACGTAATTTTATTATCTTTATTATCAATAAATTATTTGATTGATTATGACAGAAAGGAAGATAAAGCTTCACTTATAAAATTAGGAATTGTAAATATTCTGAACCCTTATTTTTTAACAGGGTCAATCGTTTTTGTTTTAGCACAATTTATTATTTATTCATCATATCTTGATTATAAACACGCAAACAGCAAAAAAATCTCAGATTATATAAAATCAAATCTTATAGTTTTTGCTTGTTTTATACCATATCTGATTTTAATTATTCATTACGGAATGGTTAGAAGTCATTTTATTGCAACAGACCTTTCACCGTTTACTCAAATGAATTTTTGGGGATTGCTTCAAAACCTTATATCTTGTGACCCCGGACATATTCATGAAACAAGGTTTGAACCTTTTAAAACAGTTTGGCAAACTTATGTTCTTATATTCGCCCCCATTCTTGTAATGGTTCTTGGACTAATCAGAAGTTTAACCGATAAAGAAAAACTTAATCAGGTTGTTTTAGGAATAATTACACTATGTTTTATTATTTTTGTTTTTCTTGCTAATGCAACAATAGTAGCTTTTACAGGGAGATATTTAATCTTTATTTCACCGTTTATTTTTATTCTTTCTGCAATAGGTCTTAGCAAATTCAATAAATATATTGTTGCACTAATCATAGTTTTATACACAGCAGGCTGTATTTACGGACTTTTTTCAACATACAAAAATTACAGAGATATTGCCGAATTTTCACTAAAATCACCTGCAGATTTCTGCAAAAAAAATTACCCCGGAAAACAAAATCTTGTTATTATGCCGTTTGCATCATCTGTTTCTTTTTATTATTTCAAAGGTGATGATATGCCAAGAGTAATGCCTCTTGAACTTTTACATCAAATCAGAAACCCTGAAAATACTAACATTTATGATGCCGAACAAATTCAGGCATTCAAAACAGGAGATAAAATTAAAACCTTCCAAAACATTATTACAGGCGATAAATTTATCTCTAAAAACTTTGTTCAGTATATGGATAGTTACTTAAAAACCGTACCAAAAGGCGGATATATTATATGGGTAGTTTATTACACAGATAATTACGCAATTAAACGACCGGAAGAAGTTAAACAAATGTACAGCAATTATGATTTTGTAAAAGAAAATGCCTCAACAGGTATGCTCTCTAAATTTGATGTTGATTTGATTGCAATGCTTTTACAAAGAGCTGATTTTGTCAGAAAAGACCGAGATGCCTCTAATCAATTCTTTGTTTTCAGAAAAAGGGGGTAAATAGGGGTAGGGGTAAATAGGATTGTAAAGGTGATATGCGGATAGATAATTTTAAAGTAGAAGATTGGTTTAACAAATATGAAAAACTGTCAAAATATGATATGGCAGACACTTGTGTTGAGAGCCTTTCTTTAGACGGACTGTTTGAAATTATCGGAAACAGAGAAGAACATTTATCACAAATAATGACCCGCAAACTTAATTATGGAGATATTCAGGGAAGTGAAAGACTGCATAATGCAATACGCAGTTTATACAACAATTCTTCACACAAAATAACCGTAACTCACGGTGCAATCGGCGCAAATAATTTGGTTATGAAATCAATTATTGAAAAAGGTGATAAAGTAGTATCAATAATTCCTACTTATCAACAGCATTATTCAATTCCAAAATCGCTTGGAGCAGATGTAAAAATTGTATTTTTAAAAGAAGAAAATCATTGGCTTCCCGACCTTGAAGAACTTAGAGAGGCAGTTGGAAATAATACAAAACTAATTTGCATGAACAATCCTAATAATCCGACAGGTTCTGTCATGCCCGAAGAAATCTTAAAAGAAATAGTTAAAATAGCGGGGGTAAATAACAGTTATGTACTTTGTGATGAAGTATACAGAGGTTTGGAACATAACGGACAAATATCAAAATCAATTGTTGACTTGTATAGCAAAGGTATTTCAACAGGAAGTATGTCAAAACTTTTCTCTCTTGCAGGTCTAAGATTAGGCTGGATAGTTGCACCAAATGAAGCTATGGAAAAAATTATCATTCACAGAGAATATGATACGATTAGTGTTAGTATCCCCGATGATTTCTTTTCTTCATTAGCAATTGAAAATAAAGATAAAATCATAAAAAGAAATCTTTCAAAAATTTTAGACGGAAAAAAGATTATTTCTGATTGGGTAAATTCCGAATCTCATATCACTTGGGTAGAGCCAAAAGGCGGAACAACGACTCTTTTGAAGTATGATTTGAATATGAGCTCCGTCGATTTATGCAAAAAGTTGTTAAATGATACAGGTGTTTTATTTTTACCCGCCTCAACATTAGAAATGGAAGGATACTTGAGAGCAGGGTATTGCAATGATGTTTCAAAATTAGAAAAAGGACTAAATCTGTTTTCCGATTGGTTAAATAAACAATAAATCATTACATAAAATATATTATAATAATATAAATTTATTTCTTAATTTGGGAATTAAAACGCAACAATGAGCTGTCTGCTTCGGCTTCAAGCTACTGTAATGTTTTACAATGAGAAACCCGAACTCACAATTTTACGCTCAAAAAGAATCACAAAATAAACTTTCTTTTTTCGCAATGG
>OMPX01000154.1 GCA_900313115.1 uncultured bacterium | reverse complement strand
GGCAAATCGTGAAATTTCTAAATAAGGTCGAAAACGTTGCCGAGATGAACAATTTGAAAACGATTACGCTGCCGGTTTTGGAGGAAATTTTGAATGAAAAATAAGATTTTGAAACTTGCGAAAAGACTTGAAACATTCCGTCTTGAAGACGTTGAATCGATTATGGGCGAAGGGGTAAAAGATGTTTTACAGGAACTTGTTAAGGACGGACATTTTAATTTAGTTGGTGAAATATATTCATATAAAGCCGAGCGAAATTTACCACTGCCGTTTTGCTTTAAGTTTCATTCACAGGAAAAAATTGAGATGATAACGAAATGTTTTTGTGCCGGGGTGAAGTCAAAACAGGCGAGTTTTCTTTTGGATATCGGGGATGCTACGATGCAAAATTTTTATAAACATTTTCGGCAGATGATTTATGAACGGCAATTGAACACCCTTAAAACGCACTTTGAACAAAAACCGAAAACTGCCAAGATGCGAAGATTTTATGATATACCGGTTTATTTTTATCTGTATGACGATGAACTTTTCATCGCAGATAAGCCGCTAAAAACAAAACGCAAGAAACTTCCGCACACAAAAGAAGAATCTTTGCGAATAAAAGTTCTCTACTCACGCCTCCGCCGCACAATAAATCATTCCCAAATGAAACAAAATTTGGCGCAGCATGTGGCGGAGCATATGTTCAAATATGATAAATCTTATAATGACATTTGTTTACAACTAATATCTAGTATGAATTTAGAGATGTAAGACTGATTTTATTTAACAAGTCGTATAAAATGCAACTTATATATAAAATATTATTTAACAAGTCGCATAATTTGTAACATTATATTAAAAAATATTCTAAAGAATTGAAAAATTTTTTATATAGTGTTATAACATGCATGTTATAACACTACAGAAAGGATGAAAATATGATTAATCATAGCACATACATTCCAATCCTTAAATGGAAACAAGGAGAATACCAAGCATTATCTGAGTTAACACCTGAAATTAAAAAGAATATCGTACCTCTTTTTGAAATCCCACCAATAGGATTTGATTTTGAAAATCGTAAACAGTCAAAAACCATAGACGAGCACATTCAACATTTAGGAAGCAGACTTAAGAAAAAATGGGGAAGCGCACAGTGTCTGATTGATGTTACACCTCTTATTCTTCAAGATTCAGAACACATTGCATATATACCAAAAATATTTGAATTATACCGGTCGGAAAGTTGTGAAGTTACACCTGTCATAACGCTTGATGCAAAAGAAGAGACAATTGAAGCTATCAAACAAATAGCTCATTTAGATAAAAGGGGGATTTGCTTGCGTCTAAAATCTTCTTTCATAGCAGACGGAATTAACGAGAATATAGCATCATTTCTTTCAAAAATTGAGTTACATAAATCCAATGTTGATCTTCTTGTAGATTTTGAAGATTTGCCCTTTAGTGGTCAATTTGAACAATATTTTGATTTTCTCATTTCAAATTTAAAAACTTTAAAAGAAATCAATCTATGGCGTTCCTTTGCTATTTGTGGAGGTTCATTCCCAAAAAATGCAGATCAAAATAATGCAAAGCGCTTAGAGTGGCTACTGTATAAAAAATGTTATAATTCTTTCGTTGACAGCTATAGGTTACCAGCATTCGGTGATTACAATATAAATTCAAAAGAGTTCGTTGAATTAGACATGCGTTTGGTAAAACCTTATGCCAAATTAAGATATACTTTAAATGAAAATTGGTATATTGACAGAGGAACAGCCGTAAGAGGTCGAGATTCAAGGGGGTTTGGTCAATTTAGAGGTATGTGTCAAAAATTAATTGAAACTCCATATTACAGAGGCAAAGAATTTTCAAATGGTGACAAATATATATACGATTGCGCAAACGGTACTGAAAATACAGGAAATTTATCAACGTGGGTAAAAGTTTCTGTTAACCAACATTTAACAAAAGTGGTTCATGATCTCGCCAATTTGTACGGGTTTTCAATTTAAGACGCACGTTATCTTTTAAATCCTTTAATGAGTACTCATTTACGCATAATTCATACAAAAATGACTTATTCTTGTGAATTATGTTATTTGGAAGTCCTTTTTCAATTAATAAGTCTGAAACTTCATTTTTCCACAGAAGTTCAATCAGAGCCGCAGGATCAACATTTTTATTTTTATGTTCAGTTCTGTAAGTATATAGTTTAATATTGTTTTGTTTAGTTCTTTTTGCAACTTTTATACCCCACCAATCAGGAATTATTTTTATCGCATCATCAAAATGAGATTCTGAACAGACCAAAGTAAGTTTATCCATAACTTTGCTATAATACTCTGCTTGTAGAGGTAATCGTTCCAAAGTATCAGCTTCGCTTTTTATTTCATAGCCATGGATAATACCATTAATAACTGCCACATCAACTCTGCATAGACCTTGCAATAAGCCTAGCTCGTTTATAATAATTGTATCAGCATCTCTGTATTTTTTTTCTAATTTTTGATTCAAGACACTTCTTATATCTTGATCTTTAAACAAAACTCTTTTCATGATTCCACACATACAATAATATTAAATATCAATTAAAAATGCAAAGCATATTACACCTGATAATGTATATTATACACAAAATTCAGCTTTTTGTACGAACATATTTGCATCAAGACTTGACTGTATACTCTTGCTTTTATAACTTCTTTCAACAAAAATATATAAAATAATTTTTATCAAAAAGCTCAAATGTAAACATAATTTAAACTTCCGACTAGCTTCCGAGTTTGGAAGTGTGTAGTTTCAAAACGGACTTTTTGTCCGGAAAGTGTCATCGGGAAATGTAGCGATATATTTAGGTTATAGCGATTTGAGCGGATTTATTGTGGAAAGTTGCCGCCAAAATGTGGACAATAAAGTGACTTTCTGAGTAGTTTCAGTCAAGTACTCGGAAGGGGATGTAATTCAAACGTAAAGCCGAAAGACGGCTGAAAAATGTTTTTTCAAATGTCCCATTAAAACTGTAACTCGGAAGAGGGTGTAATTCAAACACAAAGCCAAAAGTCGGCAGAAAAATATTTTTTCAAATGTCCCATTAAAACCCAAACAGAGAGTATCATGAGTATCTATATACACAAACTCTTAAAACTGCCTAGGTTGGACACGAACCTGTGGAGTCTTAAAACGCTTGCTATGTCACTATTCATCTTAACTC
>OMPX01000118.1 GCA_900313115.1 uncultured bacterium | reverse complement strand
TTAAAATTTACCCTGGATGCGATTCGAACGCATGACCTACCGCTTAGAAGGCGGTTGCTCTATCCAGCTGAGCTACCAGGGCTTAACCGTTTGCATGATTAAGAATAACATATCAAAGAGTTTTTGCAAGTTTTATTTTTTA
Organism: uncultured bacterium; assembly: GCA_900313115.1. Lineage (GTDB taxonomy): Bacteria > Cyanobacteriota > Vampirovibrionia > Gastranaerophilales > Gastranaerophilaceae > UBA2883. Next base: position 20,294 of record OMPX01000118.1, on the reverse strand, counting down.
TTATTCAAATTTATCAACAAATGTCTGCATACTTTGTTTAAATGTGTATTTTGAAAGCCATGCCAGACACGCAATTATCAGTGTTCCTCTCATTAAATTTAGTATTAATAATCCAAATAATGATATATCAATGAACAGAGATAAAAACTTATATGTTTTTGTACTTCTGATTTTTTCCTGTGTTTTCCAAGTATCAACAATATCTCGTCCATCGAGGAAATTAAGATACGGTATAAGCAAACGTACGCATATCAAACCTATAACATTCATTATAATTAGTAATATTAAAATAAATGGTATAGATTTAATCATCCCACTCACAAAAGCAGAATTTATATGTAAAGTTTTTAGTAACAACGGAATAATAAAAATTATGATATATATTGTACTTTGAATTAAAAACTTATTCATAAATCATATATTAACATCAGTATGTAATTTTGTGAAGTAACTCAAAAAAAATAGCAAATATTTTTTTGAGTACCGTTATATAATTACCGTACAACCATAAGGAAAAGAAAATGTTTATTACAAGTATTCAGCCAACAAATAACAGACCACAATTTACAGGATTAAACAAGAATATAGGAAACAGAATATTTATAGATGGTAAAAAAAATGTAATGGAGTTGTTAAGCACCCGCCCCGATAAAAATACCCGTGTAGGGGAACTTCCGCCTGTCATTTTTGACAGATTGCCTGTTGAAAACAGAGAAATCGGAATTAAAGAGATATTAACAACATTTGAAGAATGTGCAAATGAGATAAGAGAATTTAAATCGGGAATAAATGCTCCAAAAGAAGAACGAGTAAACAGAAGACCAAATTCAGCGGTAGACAAATTACGTGATGTATTAACAAAGCACAAAGTATTAGATGAACCGGAAAAGTTTGATTTAACATATCTTGGTGGCGGAGAATATAAAAAAGCGTATTTAATGGAAGGATTAACTGATCCAAAAAATGGCGACAGAGTGTGTTATAAAGTTTTTCACGTAGTTGATACGACACCTGAGTGGCACAAATATAAATGCCACGGAAATTTTTCTGAAATAAATATTGCAACCTATTGGAAAAAACAGGTCGGAAATCATACACAACTAAATAAGTTTTACGCAGGAGATATCAATAACGGTTATTTATTGGACAGATACATTGATGGAACAGTACCAAAACCAAAAAAAATAATTGATCCATATGATTATGGAGTAAGAAATATTGATATTGTGAAGGATGATACCGGACATAATAGGTTATACGGATACAGTATTGACGAAGGCGGTTCAAGAGTTGTTAATGTTGTAAAAAATCAAAGTAAAACAGCAAGATATGTGCTCAAACAAATAAAAAACAGTCAGGAACCATTAAAAGTGCTTGAGTGGAACAGAATCTTAAGAAGAAAAGATTTAGATGATACTCAAAAGAAAGCAGGTTTGGCTTTATCTATAAAACATTTTCCTGCAAAAGAACAAAAAAAATTAATAAAACAATGTTTAGATTTCAATAAACCACTGGTAGATCAAGCTATTGGGTATGCTTTGAAATATTTACCTGAGGAAGAAGCAACTAAAAACTTTGAAATTTTGATGAAGAGGAATAATCCGACAACTCAAACAGTTGTAATGAATGAAATACCATTACTTTCAAAGAATGAAACCTTGCGTTTTGATGACGTAAATGTCCCAAGAGGTGTTGTTAATCCTCAAAAAATAGAAAAATATTACGATATCGCAAAACGAACAGCCTTGCCTGAAGTAAGTGAACATTTAGCAAGTTATGTTCATCTGCTTCCAAGGGAACGAATTGTTCCGGAAGCAAAAGATTTGATATCAAGAAAAGATTATCATATGAATGACAGACTTTTGCATAAAATAAAATATGTTTCAACAGATGAATATTCGTTTGGAGATAAAATGGAAATTTTGAATGAACTGGAACGTAGTGAAACAGATCCGTTTATTCTCAAAAAGACTGCTGAAACAAAAGTAAGAGTTATTCGTGACTCACTAAGTGATGAATAAAATCAAATTATTATCAAAACAAACTTTGCTGATAATTATCTAACTTTTTACCCAGATGTCTATAGCCTTCCGGAGAAACTTTTCTGCCCCTTGGAGTTCTTTGTAGAAGTCCTGACTGCAATAGGTAAGGTTCACAAACATCTTCTAAAGTACGAACATCTTCACTCAATGCAGCAGCAATTGTTTCAATCCCAACAGGACCACCATCATACTTTTCTATTATCAAATTTAACATGGCTCTGTCAGTCGTATCCAGTCCAAATTCGTCAATATCCAATATATCAAGTGACTTGTCTGCTACTTTATCGGTAATAACACCATCGTATTTAATCAGAGCAAAATCGGCAACTCTTTTAACCAATCTGTTTGCTATACGGGGAGTTCCTCTTGAACGTCTTGCAATTGATACCGCTCCTTCTTCCGTTATTTTTATATCCAATATACCTGCGGTACGCTTAATAACTTGAGTCAACTCTTCTGTTGTATAAAACTGTAATCTGTGAATTATACCAAATCTGTCCCTTAACGGACCTGACAATTCACCTGCTTTTGTAGTTGCACCAATCAACGTAAATTTCGGCAAAGGAACACGCAAGGTTTTAACAGTCTGTGATTTTCCTGTTGTCATATCCAATGAAAAATCTTCCATTGCTGGATACAAAATTTCTTCCGCAACCTTATTTAATCTGTGAATTTCATCAATAAATAATATTTCCCCGCCTTTTAAAGACATTAAAATTCCGATAATATCTCTCGGTCTTTCAAGTGATGGTGCTGATGTAATTTTAATATTTGTTCCCATCTGTTCTGCAACGACACCCGCCAATGTTGTTTTTCCTAATCCCGGAGGACCATAAAACAATAAATGGTCAAGAGGTTTTTCTCTCATTTTCGCTGCTTCTATACTGATTTTTAATGTTTCTTTGAGAGCAGTTTGCCCGATATAATCTTCAAAAGTTTTTGGACGAATACTGTTTTCAAAAGTTTTGTCATATTCAATAGACTCTGTTTTTATAACAGGATTACGCCCCTTCTCTGAAGGTTTATTTTTAAAATCATTATCATCAGATATTATCGCCATAACGAAATTATATCATAAATAGCGAATTATAATTATACAATATCTCCAAGACCATCAATAATTGAGCTGCCTATGTCAGATAACCCGTTAGTGATAGAATCTATTATGCCTTCCGAACGCTCAACACCTGATGCAATATCATCAATTATGCCTGATTTTCCTACTATGTCATCTGCTACAGGAGCTTCCGCTGAACCTTTGAATAAATTTTTAACAAAATTAACTCCTGATTCTACTTCCTTACCGCCATTTATAATATCATCAATAATAACAAAATCTACCATTCTGTCCGCTGTTTCTGACGCTATATCAGACGCACTGGTCGGATTCCCAGCAGGTTTTCTGCCGAACATCTCTTCTTTTTGTTCAAAATTAAAACCTGTTCTTTGCTGACTGTTTTGTTTGTGCGGATTTATAATTTGTCCTTGTTCATTTATATAAACAGGTTCTTTTGGTTTTCTACTTTGAGCAGGTTTAACCTTTGGCTCCGGCATTGTAATTGTAATTTCCGATTCGGAATTTTAACAACTTTTTCGTTGGGAATATTAGTAATTTTAATCTCAGGTGTTACATATTTTTTTTTTACTTGCTCAGGTTTAAAAATTTTTTTAACCATTCCACCTATAGCACGACGATTAAGAACACCTAAAAGAACAACTGCTGCACCTGCCGTGATTGCACTCATTGTTTTCCAATCGTACTTAAACTTATCTTTCCAAGCTATTTTTTCAATTTTGTGTTCAATTAAATCAGAACCGTTCGGAACATTAGGTTCAGTTACAGGTTCTCCTCTTTTAACCTGTTCAACACTTGTGTAATTTGGTTGATATCCGGAAATTCTTTGTATATTCATGTATAAATCCCCACTTTTTTATTACATTAAACACCCTAAACAAAAAATTTGCTATCATGTGAAACATAATTTTACAAATTCATAGAATCTAATGTAATCCCATCAATCTTCAATAAAGCTTTTTTTAGATGGATTAACTCACTATTATCAATAATTTCAAGCAATATAATCCCATAATTTGCACATATACTGCTACAAGTGCTATGTAAACCAATACGAGTTTTTATAATACAACCGTATTTAGAAATTATATCTTGAAAAATAGGGGATGTAGATATTCTGTTTGGAATTTTTATACCTAAAATAACCGTCATAATGATATTTTATATGATAATATTATAAGAACATCACAAAATCAGGTTAGCCTGATTAGTTATCTAATCTTTGTTGTTCCTGCCTTAAAAATTCACAATCAGCTTCAAGACGTTTGTCTTCCATCTTATCAATAAGTTCTTCAATATCTTTTAGTTGACCTAATTCAAAACCGACTTCCGCAAGTAATACACAATCATTACATAATCTGTAATTGTTATACTGAATAGAACCTGCAAGTGGCGCATCTTGTCCGCAAGCATCACATTGAAAATATTCATTAGCACTGTCGGGATTATCTTCGATATCGTCAAGCCTCATTTGTTCAACGACTTTTTGCATTTCTTCAATAACTTCTTCTTTTGTTTTTTTAGTCATTATTTAATTAACTCCTTCATCTCTTGAACTGCCTGAGGTAATCCTACAAACACTGCTCTTGCAATAATACTGTGACCGATATTCAACTCATACAAACCATCAATTTCATGCATTCTTTTAACATTTTGATAATTCAAGCCGTGTCCCGCATTAACCTTTAGTCCTAAAGAATGAGCATATTCTGTCGCATGCTTCAAATCTAAAAAGGCTTTTTCTTCGTTCGGTGTTCCAAATGAATTTGAATATGTACCTGTATGTAATTCAATAAATTGAGCCCCCGTTTGATAAGCAGCCTTAACCTGTTCTTCTGTAGGATCAATAAATAAACTTACTTCAATTCCTTTCTCAACCAAAGGTTTTACAAATTTAATTCCTCTTTCTAATTGACCTGCAATATCAAGCCCACCCTCAGTTGTCAGCTCTTGTCTTTTTTCGGGAACGATACAAACTGCATCGGGTAATAATGTCAATGCAATATTTTGCATTTCATCAGTCATTGCCATTTCCAGATTCAATTTTGTTTTAACTTCCGATCTTATAATTTTTACATCATCATCTTTTATATGACGTCTGTCTTCTCTCAAATGAGTTGTAATAGAATCACCGCCATTTTTAATACAAATTTTTGCCGCCTCTATAACATCAGGTTCAACCCCACCTCTGGCATTTCTTAATGTAGCAACGTGATCTATATTTACACCTAATAACATATTTTATCCTCTTTTATATCTGTACTATTTCTTAATTTTATTAATTTCTAATAACGCAGTATAGGTTGGAAGTATTGTGATATTATCCTCAGCTTCACGAGTTATTGTATGAACTGCTGTATGGATATTAGGAATAACCTTGATATTTTCCACCCCTGCATATTTTAATCTTACTGCCATATCATAGGCTCTTGAGCCTGAAGTAATAATTCGTTTTTTACTATCCTTCAATAACTCAAAATCTGCATCCCATAACCACGAAACATCTCGTCCATCTGCATAGTTGTCATTTATAACAACCAATATATCAGAATTTAAATCTACCGTTTTTAAAACTTCACTTGCACCTGTCGGATTTTTAATTAGTTGAATTAATGCTTTATGTCCGTTTAACATTTTTGTTTCACAACGTCCAAATATAGATTTATAACTGTATAACGCATCTTGTAAATCTTCATATCCTAATTCAAGGGCGGTAACAACAGCTGCTAAAACATTGTATGCATTATAAACTCCTGCTAAATATGTTTTAAATTCGTACTCTTTATCGCCATGGGTTATATTTATAATGGAGTAATCTTTATAAATATGGGCATTCGCAACATAATCACATATTGGTCTTGTATATCCGCAATCGCAATAATAATGACCTTGCTGAGCATAGAATCGTTTTAAATATTTTAAGACCGAACCGCATTTAGAACAATTAAACAATTCCATAGGAGCTTTTGACTCAATCTGTTTATCCATAAATGTAATATTTTCAAATCCGAAATATATTGGCTTTGTATTGTGCTTTGTCGTAAAGTTCACAACTATAGGATCATCCGCATTCAAGATAAGTTTTATATCAGGATTTTTATCAATTGCATCTTGGATTTTCTGAGCAGTTGTATTTAATTCGCCATATCTGTCAAGTTGATCCCTGAATAGATTTGTCACAACAAGATAGTCTGTATCAATATAATCGTATAATCTTGATAAATATGCTTCATCCGATTCTAAAACAGCATAATCAAACCTTTTAAACGGATAAATAGACAATGCCATTGTATTGGCAATACCTGTGAGCATGTTTGCACCTTTTTCATTATGCACAACACTATTTTTTTGTTCTTCTAACAAATGCGATAAAATACCCGCAGTTGTTGTTTTTCCGTTTGTTCCGGTAATAGCAATTTTTGATTTTTTAAAATAATTTGAAGTATATCTCAAAAAATTAGGAGATATTTTTAACATAATCATTCCGATGAATGAAGTTCCTGATGACTGCCCTCGCATATTGATTGCGACTTTTATAAGTCTTGCTATTATCAATAAAATATAAAACTCAATCAATTTAATTATTAATTTCATGGAAAAATAATACTCCCTGCGTATTCTATTTAAATCAAAAATGCAATATACTATTTATAATAGTACAAAATCAGAAATAAGAGAAATGATTTTTTTTATTGGAATAGTATTCATATCTGAGCTAATTATTCTTTTTACATTAATCAACTTTTTGAGAAGAATTGACAGAAAAGTCAGAATTATAACAAGATTGGTTGATAAAAAAAGAATGCGCCTGAAATGGAATTTATGTACGGTTAAAGAACTTACAGAAGACATAAATGAATATTTCCCAATGTTAGCAAAAACTATTGAAAGAACAAAAATAAACTTTATAATAAGAATACTAAACCAGTCTGCCCAAGGCGGTATTTTATTATTTTTCAAACCAAAATATAAAAAATTACTGTTAGCCTTCAAAACAGGAATAGGGGTTGGCAGAAAACTGTTAAGGATATAAAATATAATACACGTATAATTTAATAATGAGGTAAATCTATGAGCAAAGACAAAACATCCATTGGTTTCGGCGTAGGACTAATCGCAGGAGTAGTAGGCGGTATTATTGCAGGAGTGCTGCTTGCACCAAAATCCGGAGAAGAATCAAGAGACAAAATTAAAAATACTGTATGTGATTTTGCAGAAAAACATTCTCCTGCTGTCCAAGATGCAAAAAAACGTGCATTTGAATCACTTGACTTATTAAGATATAAGTTAGAAAGACAATACAAAAAATTTAACAACATGCTAAAATCTAAAAAAATGCAAAAAGCTAAAGAATTAGAAAGTACTCAATACAAATACGAATAAGGAATTTTTATATGGATACACAATTAGCACAAGGTTTAACTTTTTTAGCATGGTCAGGCTGCGGTTTCTTAATTATTGTCGGAATATTTCTTGCTAAGCTCTTATTTGATTTATCAAGATTGACAACAAGTATAAGAAAATCAGCAGATATTGTTAAAACAGAACTTGAACCAATAATGAAAAATTTAAGTGAAACAACAACAACTGTGAACAGACTTGTTCAAACAACCGACAAAAAAGTCGGTAAAATCTCTGAAATATATGATAAAGTTTCAGACGTAACAATAAACGCAGTAACAAAAGTTTCTAAAGTTTCAGGTGTTGTTTTTAAAGAAGTTTTCAAAGGCATATATTCAGGTATCAAAAACTTAATAACAAAAAAATAGCCCGATGATATTCAAATGGCTAATACAAAAAATGTTTAACAAAAATATAATAGTAAAGTAAAGGAGAATAATTATGTCAGTAACCAGATTTTTTGCAGGAGTTGCTATCGGAGCAGCTATCGGTGCAATTGCAGGTGTACTTTTAGCACCTCAATCAGGAGAAGAAACCAGAGAAAAACTTAGCGATATGGCTAAAGATGTTGCGGGAAAAACTGAAAAAACAGTTAAAGATATTCAGGATAAAGCGGATTCTATTGTTTCAGATATGCAAGAAAAAGGCGATGAAATCATCAGCAAAATACAAGACCTTATAAACAAACAAAAAGAAGAAGTAGCCGAGGGGTAAAGGGGCAAAGGGGTAAATGTGATTCCATGCCGGCAGTATGATTTGCATTACCTGATATTTACTGTTATAAAAAGGAACTCAAAAATACCGTTAAGAGATTAATGCTCTTTTAGCGGTATTTTGCTCTAAAAGTTTATTATATTTTTCACGAACATTCTCAGGTGCGTCAAGAAATGCTTCACCCTCTGAAATATGGTATCTGTCGAGATTCAAATCAATCAATCCGTTTGATTCACTATATAAAGTTTCTTTCATTATATAAGGATACCAATCACATTCCTGCAACTTGCCTTTTTTAATAGCCTTCATAATGTCATTGATATACATTTGCGAATATCTTGGTATATTTGGATGTCTTTCTATAAATTCCGGCAGCGGAGTATTTCCTCTGCCTGAGTTCCAATCTCTTGATGTCAGCATAAAGTTTGTTAAATCATTTTCGCCTGATTCAATCTTGTCAGAATGAGGATTTGCCGGTCTGATATGCTCTATTGATGCTGTTGACGGTCTTAACAACCTTGCAGAAATTTCATCAGGTGATCGATCTGCATACTTGACAATAAACGCATTAAAATTATTTGATGATTTAGGAAGTTTGTTTGCAATATTCCACATCTCATCAACTATATCTTGATTTGGGCAATCTTGAGTAACTTCATGGATTTTTGCCAGTAAATCCTTCCGTTTGAAAATTTGATCTTCTTTATCTTCTAAAATTTTCTTACGTGCTTCCGTTGTTATTTTTCTGACTTCAAGAGCTGTTTTAGCATCAAGTTGATTCGATGTTTTATCAACTTCATCCAAGACTTTAAATTCATCAATTCTTAATTCTGCCCAACACTGTGGTTTTAACTCGTTAAAACAATCATTCATTGTCCTGTTCGGATAATTTATTTCATAACCTTTTAAAATAGTAAAGACTTCTTTTTCTAATTCCTGCATACATTTTTGATACGGTTCAAGAACCCCTATTCTTTCGTGTATATTATGGCATTGCCTTATATCACGCTCTATTTTATCCATTTTTTTAGAGCTTATCATTTTCACACCACTGTATGGACAAGTAATATTATCAAGTTCTTTTAAGACATCGCCCTTCTTGGTAGAACCGTTGCTTCTTCTTCCCGTAAAACTGATATCAGAAACTCCGTCAGCTTTAGTAAAGGTATCCTTATCAGGTCCCTGCAAAGCAGTCGAATACCTGTTACCCCTCATCGAAATCGATGGTGGCTGAGCTATCGGGAGGTTTGATAAAAACTTGTTGAAAAATAAATTCATAGTTGGTACCTACTTATACAAAAACAAAAATTAATGCAATTTTGCTGAATACAAATAAGTTTGTATAGATTTGTAACAACAACTTATGCAAAAAGAATAACGCCTATTAAAGCAAATAAAATCAGCGAAATATTGTAATGTAAAAAAGTTGGTACACAGGTATCCCAAATATGATTATGCTGACCATCCACATTCAAACCTGATGTAGGTCCAAGAGTGGTATCGGAAGCAGGTGAGCCTGCATCACCTAAGGCAGCAGCAGCAGCTAACACAACAACTGTTTGTTGAACATTGAATCCCAACTTCACAAACACAGGAATAAACACTACTGCCAAAATAGGAATTGTACCAAAAGATGTTCCTATTCCCATAGTAATAACCAAGCCGACTAACAACATTATAAATGCCGTAGCAATTTGTGATTCAGGTAATACAGATATTGCAGAGTGGACAAATGTTTCTATTCCGCCCGTTGATTTAAGCACAGTCGCAAATCCTGATGCCACAAGCATAATAAAAGCAACATAGCCCATCATGTATATTCCTTCGTCCATCAACTTATCCATTTTTGAATGTTTCACTGCGCCTAAAGAGAAAATTATACCTAATCCGCACAATGCACCTAATGGCAGTGAATGTGTCAGGATTTGAACACCAAAGGTTATAAGTGCAGCCAATATAGTAATATAATGTTTATAATTTAATTTATTTGATGATTGTTTTTCTTTGGAATTTTCTTCGACTTCAACATATTCTCTCGGTTTTCTGTATGAAATAAATAGTGCCACCAATAAACCGAATAACATTCCGACACCTAATATCCATGTTGATTTCCATACATCGGATTTAGCCATAATCATTCCGTTTTGAATCATATTTTCAGCTATTAAATTTTGAAAAATCAAACCAAACCCTGCAGGAATAACAATATAAGGCATCTTTAAACCAAACGATAAAATACAGGCAATTGCCCGTCTGTCAATTTTCATTAAATTCATAGTATGAAGCAAAGGCGGAATCAAAATAGGAATAAACGCAATATGTATAGGAATTATATTTTGCGATGCCATTGATATCAAAATTAACACCGTAAATAAAATTCTTTTTTTCCCGTTAACAAATTTTATAATCCCGTCTGAAACAATATCTGTTAATCCTGTATGATTCATTGCCGCAGCAAAAGCACCGAGCAAAATATAACTCAAGGCTGTTTCGGAGTTACCGCCCATCCCCGATATAAAAGTATTCATTATTTCGTGCAAATGCATGCCTGACACAAGCCCGCCAATCAATGTAGAAATTATAATTGACAATAATACATTTATTCTTAACAAACAAAGAATAAACAAACATACTATTGATAAAATTACAGGGTTTAGTATAAGCTCTGCCATTACACTTGCTCTAACTTAGCTATAATTTCTAAACATACTTCTTTTTGAAGCTCAAACGGCATAATTTTGAGATATTGAAAAGCACTTGAAAGTTCTTTATCCTTATCATACCAGCGTTTCCAAAAATAATTGAAAGCCTCTTCAAGTTTATTTTGAGGAATATGGATATTAAAATCTTTTGCTTTTTGAATAATCATTTTTGCACATTCAGACTGCTTATCAGCCGTTGCATCATGCATAAGACTAACCGCCAAACTCATTGTCGGATCTAAATCATACCAGCGTTGTTTTAATTCACTTTCCATAGTTATAAGGATATGACATTTTTTATACATTGTCAATAATACTAAACACCTAATTTTACTTTTATTCTTTTTGCGGGATAATACTCGGAATTAACTGCAAGACACTTTTCTATAGCTTTTTTAGTATTTTCAATATCATTTATAAATAAATAATATTCAACATATAAAAATTGAAGTTCCGAATCATTATAACAAACGTCCTTACTCTTATCTAAAAAGAATTTACACCCGTCAGGATAACCATTTTTTAAAAGAACTCTTCCGATAAATTTATAACTTTCATTATTTATCTGATTAAAAAAGTTTGCATAATTCAAAATTTGTTGAACAAAATCTATTTGTCTGTTTTTGATTAACATATCTATATCAATCTCTAAAAAACTTCTTATCTGAAAATATGTCGGATATCCAACGAATTGGTTTTGAACAATTGATATAATCTTTTTTGCCCAATCAGCCCTACGTGAGTCAATATCACCAAAAATCTTTTTCGCTTCATCAAATTTCCCGAGCATAAAAAGTGAATAAGCATACTCTAATAAATAATCATTATCCTTAAAAAAGTCTATACTCTTTTTAGCATTCCCGTTTTCTAAAAAATTGACAGCTTCAATATAATCCATTTTGGCTAATAACCGCCTCCATTATTACCGCCTGTCGAAAAATTCGGCATCATCTGATTCATCAACATCATCTGCATAAGCTGAGGATCAACCTTCCCGCCATTATTCATATACGGCATCATATTCATCATACCGTTATTGTTTCCGTTATTATTCATCATCATAAGCATTGCATTCATTTGTTGGGTGCGTGAATCCATTGGCATCTGCATTGGCATATTATTCTGTCCGTTAACTAATCCTGCCGCTCCATTTTGCAACAAACCTGCTTTTTGCAAAGTACGAATTGCATTTACAATATCATCATTCGTCGGTTGAGCATTTGGAGTATTATTCGGTTTTGGACTTACTCCTTTATAATCACTTGCTTTTATGGTTTGCGTTGTCTTTGCTTGAATTGGCACAGTCTTTTCAGGAATATCTTTTGATGACTCTCTTACGCTGCCGTCTTGCAAAATCGGATTATATTCCTCCTCTACCGTTTCTTTAATATCTTCTGTTATATCACGCAATTGATTTTCAATCTTTGAAGAGTTATTTATTGAGGATTTACCTTGTCTTGCAAGTTTTGTCAGAGTTGAATCAGAATTTAGATTTATTACTTTATTATAATTTTGTACAGCTAATAATTCCTGTCCTGTCATTGTATAAGATAATGCTAAATAATAATAACCGACAACTGATGTCGGGTCATCTTTAACAATCATTTTCATATTCTCAATACATTGAGAATAATTCCCCGATTGATATGCCTCTATTCCCGTCGACAAATCGCCTTGCGCAAAAGTAATATTCACAAAGCAAAACATACATATAACACTTATTACTATAGACCTATTGATACGTACCATACTATCCTTTTAATAATATTTTTTTTATTATCAACATACATTATAACCTATAACCAAAAAAATCGGTATCCTTTTAGATACCGATTTTTTTATTTTATATAATTCTACAGATTAGAATTGAGCGTCTGTAACTTCTCTTGTTAAATCTGGAATGATTTGATTATATGAACGATTTTGACCATATTGAGAATGAATTGTTGCTGCTTTTACTTCATAATATTTGTATTCCATTTTCTTTGTTTCTGTGTTGTAATTTGAAACTCTTGCTAATCTTCTGCCATCTTTTGTTTCAACTTGATCATATGTACCTGTAAATTGATTTGGATCTTGAGTATTAGCTTCTACAGAAATTCTGCTGTTCCAAAATTTTGCATTTGTTACGTTTTCTTCAAAAAAATTACTTAACGCATCTTGTTGAGAAGCTGCTGCTTGAGCATCAGGTTGTTCTGTTGCAGGTGCAGGAACATTTACTTGCTGTCTTTTTAGAGCTGCTCTTGCAGGAGTTGAAGGTGCTTCATACGGATGCCATCCTCTGAATAAACCGCCTTTTCTTTTGATTTCTAATTGACCTGTTTTTTCATTATATCTTCTGTAATATGTTTTACCGTCAATTTCAATTGTTGGCTCACCAACATTTTCAGCAACATTTTCTTTTGCTTCTTCAACAGCTTTTACTTCGCCGTTTTGATATACATATTGTTGACCTTCATAAGTGAAACGTAATTCTGTATATTCACCATTTGCACCAATTTGTTCAGTACCTTCGAAGTCAATATGTACTTCATCTTTATTATCAACACCTAATAAACCAATAATCTTGTTTACAGTTGCTTCCATAGCTTTTGATTGAATATCATCATCAGTACCGATTGTGAAATCATCACCTTCAGGTTGTGGAGTTACTTCAGGTTGTGGAGTTACTTCAGCTTGCGGTTCAACTTCAGGTTGCGGTTTAACTTCAGGTTGCGGTTTAACTTCCGGTTGTGGTTTAACTTCCGGTTGTGGTTTTACTTCCTGTTGTTTTTTAACCAAACCAAAACCTGCAGCTTTATATAATGTTTCCAATTCTGATGCTGTGAATGAGAATTGAGTACCATCCATCATCTTTGTATATTCTTTGCTGTATGGATTACGTTGAGCAGCTGCCAATTTATCCTTTCTTAATTTATCAAATGCTTTACCAAAGTTTTGCATATCTTCCGGTGTATAACCTTTATGGTCTAAATCTTCTAAAACACCGTTACCTGCTGCTTCAATGAATTTGTCTAACAAATCAAATGAAATACCTGTGTGTTTTCTGTCTAAGTTAGAGAAAACATCTGCGCCGCCATTTTTATATCTTGAGTTCAATTTAAGAGTCATACCTTGACCATCTTCGAAAATTGTTCCTTGATTTGCATCATTTGTAATATGTGAAGTTTGGTTCCAAGGTGTACCGATAAATTGTTTTTTTCCGTTAACTGTTGTAAATGATGATGTATTGTCAACCCCATTTCTAACTGTAACGTTAGTTACATCATAATTTCCTGCCATAATAATCTCCTTAATCTCGTGTAATTCCCAACACTGATATAAAGTATTTTTTTTATAAAGAATTGACTTATTTTTTTTGTGAAGTTAACATTACTTAACATGAAGTCAACATGATTCAGTAATAGCTGAAAACATGCATGTAGACCATGTTTACATGATTTTTTACATGTTGTATAATAGACATAATAGTTAATTATTTAGAATAAGGATTGAGAGAATGATATTAGTAGTAGGTGCAGGATTTTCGGGAGCAACAATCGCAAATTTACTTGCAGATAAAGCGGATGAACAAGTTTTAATTGTCGATAAAAAAAATCATATAGCAGGGAATTGCTATGACTACAGAGATAAAAACGGAATAATGATTCATGCTTACGGTTCGCATATTTTCCATACTAAATCTGAAAAGGTGTGGAATTACCTAAAGCAATTTACTGATTTCAATACCTACATGCACAAGGTTAAAGGAATACTTGACGGAATAGAAACCCACATCCCGTTTAATTTTAATACATTATATGATGTGTTCCCTAAATCATACGCAGAACTGTTAGAACATAAATTACTTGATAACTTTAATATCAACACAAAAGTGCCAATCCTTGAATTCCAAAAACAAGATGATGACGATTTAAAATATCTTGCAAACTATGTATATGAAAAAATATTTTTATATTATACAACAAAACAATGGGGAACTTCTCCGCAGGATGTTGACGACTCTGTAACAGCTCGTGTTCCAGTTTATTTAAGTAAAGACGACAGATATTTTCAGGACAGATTTCAGGGGATTCCTCTCAACGGATATACTGAAGTTGTAAAAAATATGCTTAAACATAAGAATATTAAAATCAAACTTAATACAGATTACAAATCATTAGATTTGAAAAAATTTGACAAAATATTCTTTACAGGCTCTATTGACGAATTTTTTGATTACAAATTCGGACAATTGCCATACAGAAGTGTCAGTTTTAAACTTGAAACCCATAATAAAGAATATTATCAATCAAATGCCTGCGTGAATTATCCATGTAACTATGATTTCACACGTATTCATGAATATAAATACTATTTAGATGATAAATCACCTAAAACTGTTATTGCAAAGGAATACTCTGAAGAATTTGAATTAGGTAAAAATGACAGATACTATCCAATCCCTAATGACGACAACTTTGACTTATACCACAAGTATCAATACGAAGCTGAAAAACACAAAAACGTATATTTCTTAGGCCGCTTGGGAGATTATAAATATTACAATATGGACGGTGCAATAGAACGTGCACTTGATTTATTCGAAAGTATCTATAACTAATGGTCTGATAATTTAATATTGTAAAAAGAGATTTAACCTCCCGCAAATAATTTTTTGTTCATACATTAGTAACAATATGAACATTTGTAATAATAATACTCAATTTTATGGAAAGCACATTATGAGACAAGATGTGCTGAAAAAACTCAAAGAAAAAAGCAATAAATATGCTCCAACCGAAGCACACATTGTTGAGTTAGATTATAATACTCAAACTGATAAAAAAGTATTGTCAGAACTCTACAAAAATTGGACAGATGCGGAATTTATCCCAATGATAACAAATTCTACGACATCACCAACCAGAAAAATATTTGCAATAACAACACAAAATTCTGCATACGACAATTTAAATACAGATGAAATTTTGGGAATAGCAGACATCAGTTTAAAAGATTCACATGTACACACTCGATTTCTTCAAGCAAATCCAAACATTATAAATCAAACTGATAGAGAAACAAAAGGGATTGGACGTTCACTAATGCAAGGTATTATGTCATACTTTAAAGAATTAGGATTTGAAGATATGAAAGTATTCGTAAGACAATCTGAAAAACCGTTTTACAGAAAGATTTTTCCTAACATTGAAGATAAATTCTCAACTGCTGATGATTCTTCAAATATGATTTTAAAATTATAACCTATTGAAGAGGTTTTACATCTTCTATTTTAAGTGCAAAATATGGCTTATCTTTTTCTTCTAAGAATATAACATAGCGACTGTCAAAGTTAAAATATCTTGGAATATCCCGTTCAGGCATACACGTAAGCCCAACAATAATCACAGCTTCTGATTTTAATTTTACACCAACTTCATCCATTTTAAAATGAATTGTTTCAATTGCATTGTCAATCTTATATGGAGAATTTTTAATAACTCTGCACAAATTTTTAAAAGTTTTTTCTTTTTTAAAATCAATCATTGGAGCTTTAAACTCATCCCTTTTTGTTAAATAAGATTTGCCTTTATATTTTTTTTGTTTATTTTTCATATCCTGATACAATTTATCAAGAGTTTTTTCATCATCTGTTCTGTATAAATAGACAGTATCACCCTGTTTTGATTTCAAAGTAACAGCAAAATCCTTTTCACTATTATAAAATAAGACATTAACCGTGTTCATAAGCCCGCGATTTGACTTATCTTTTATCCCGAAGTATTTTACATTACCGTCACTACCCTGAAAAGGCGCATCGAGCATTTTGTCAAACGGTTTAATATACTCAAAGTCTTTTTTGAGCATTGCGTATAATAAATATTTCTCAGGAGCAGGAGTCCAATCTAATCCGTCCAACACATCACTTTTTTCATTAAATTTTTCTTTTATAGCAGATTCTATTTCTTTTTTCAGTGATTTAGAAACAAGTCCTACTTTTTTATAAAATGATTCTTCTTTTAAATTATCCGTTGTAAATTCACGTTTATTCAGATTTTCTGCGTCTATAGACTTCTCACCGACAAACTCAACGGGATGATGAACAATTTTATCAATCAAATCGTTCCATACAAGTTGAAAAGTTCCCACCCAAACCTGATTTTTAGCATCAGATTCCGTATTCATCGTTGGTAATATTTCAAGTTCACTTGCAGTTAATGTATTTATTGAATGAGATTTTTTTAAAAATTTAAAATTACATGCCATTGCTGACATTCCAAACAATAAAACTGCAAAAACAATAGCTGACAAAAATATCTTTTTCATTTTTAACCTCGGTTATGCTTTATAATACATATAAATTATTGGCGCACTTTCAATATCCAATTTTTCACCCGTTTTGATAGCGTTATCTACTCGGTTTAATATTTCTTTATCATCAGAAGTAAAACCGTATTTTCTATAGAATACGTGCGGTGGAACCCCTCCACCGTCGGTTGTCGGGCCTGCCATAAGTCTCATATCTCCACCAAGCCCCATACGTTTACTCAAATTTTTAGCAAAATTAAGAAACTTTGTGCCATACCCTTTTCTTCTTTCAGATGATTTTATATTTAAACTATCGATATATAATTCTCTTCGTTTCTCTACAGTCATTTCCCCGATGTATGCATTTCGTTTTATATCCAGCATTCTATAACAGTCCTTAGTAGGACTGTAAAACAATACATCAGGTATTTGTCTTGGTTTAGTCAGATTGATATGCATATACCAATTATAGCATGGATTTTCTTAGTTCTTCACCTGACTTTGGACTCAGATATGCAGGAGCTATATCAAAGACAGTTTTGCAACCTGTTTGTCCTTCTTTTGCAAGTTTATATGCTGCTCTTGCATACGCAACAAGAACACTTGATGTAAATTCAGGATTTGAGTCAAGTTTAAGACTATATTCAATAACGTGGTTATTTCCGTTTCCTGTTTTGCCTGTTCTTATTACAAAACCACCGTGAGGAATACCGCTATGATTAGCTTGCAACTCTTCTTCCGTTATAAAATGAACTGTTGTATCATAATCAGAAAAATAATTTGGCATAGTTTTAATTTCGTTTTCAATTCTTGCCAAATCTGCGCCTTCTTCTGCAACAACAAAGCATTCTCTTGTATGTTTTTCTCTTGTTGTCAAAACAGGATTTTCACAATTTTTAACGGACTGTAATGCTTTTTCCACAGGAATTGTATATTGTTTAGCATTTTTAACACCTTCAATTCTGCGGATTGCATCGGAATGTCCTTGGCTAATACCTTTACCCCAAAATGTATAATCATTACCTTCAGGAAGTATTGCATTAGCATACATTCTGTTCAGAGAGAACAATCCCGGATCCCAACCTACTGAAATTATTGCAATATTACCATTTTCTTTTGCTGATTTATCAACATTTGCAAAATGCTCAGGAATTCTTGCGTGGGTGTCAAAACTATCAATTACATTGAACATTTTAGCATATTTTGGAGTTTGCTCCGGCAAATCCGTAGCACTACCGCCGCAAAGAATTAAAACATCTATTTTATCTTTCCAATTCTCAATTTCCGATACATTTACAACCTTTGCATCAGAATTAATTTTAACTGTTTCAGGTGCACGTCTTGTAAAAACTGCAACAAGTTCTACGTCAGGGTTTTGTTTTACGGCAAATTCTACCCCTCTGCCTAAATTACCGTAGCCTAAAATACCTACTCTCATTTTCATTACCTCTTATGTTTTTAGTGTCATTAAATATATTGTTTTGCCCATTGTGTAAGTTGTTCTACACTTGGGTTATGGTTTAATATCTTACCTTCAACTATTTCTGTTGAGTCAGAAACGCTCGGTTTTATATTATCAACTGTTCCGCCAAATCCACTTCCGCCGGATGTTGCAAACAGAATAATTTTCTTGTTTGAAAAATCATATTTTTCCAAAAAAAGTGTTAACTACTGTTGGCGCTATATACCACCATATAGGGAAACCAAGAAAAATTGTATCATAATCCTTAATTTTAGCATCATCATCAATAATTTCCGGTCTTGAATTTTTATCTCTCATTTCAACAGAACTTCTTGAATTTCTGTCCATCCAATTCAAATCAGCATTTGAATATGGTTCAAGCGGTTTTATTTCATACAAATCTGAATTTATTGCATTTGATAAATTTTTAGCAACCTCTTTAGTAACTCCGCTAGCTGAAAAATAGGCAACAAGTGTTTTTGTCATAGCTGTTCTCCCTTAATTTTTTAGAATTATATCATATATTTTATATATTATAAGATTTTTTTTATAAAGTATTAATATAACCTAAATTTATTAACATTTATTTTTTATAATAAAATAAAAGCTGTCGAACAATCAACGGGACTTACATACGAAGAAATGACAAAATTACCATTGTCAGAAAGTACAAAGCTTATGAAAGAAAGAGGAACTTTATAAGCACCTAATAAATTATGGACATGGATGCAGGACAAGTACAAAAAAATTGGTGAAAAAACAGGATTGTTAAAAAAAGAACATAATTTTTATACTGATATTGATTAAGCTTTTGTCATTTAAAGTATTGAAAAATATCCCCTAACATATCAATAAACTATCTTTTTATTTATAAGGCAGGAAAACATAGTATCTGATTTTTTCACACTATAGTTGATGAGCGGCATTATTTTATAAAAATCATCAATATCTTTATAATCTTCGCAAAATTTCTTAATTACGCATATATTTCCATGAATTTCTTGTGCCATATTGTATAAATCTTCAAATTCTTCCTTTGTTATTTTATATAATAAATTTGACATAATTTTCTCATGTATTTTATTAAGTTTGATAAAGTAAATACTGAATTAAACATAATGTAAATGATGTATATGTCATATATATTATCAATTATTCTATTTTTTGTCAAGTAAATTTATAAAATATATAATTTTAATATGGAAAATAGGATAAAAAAACAATTAAAACATTTATTGCTCGAAGAGGATATGAAAATAAAAGATTTAATTCCTTTATTATCAAAAAAAACAAAAAAAGATTATGCGTATGATAGTTTTATACACAGACTTGGACGAGCATCTATCACTTATGAAGAAATGATTGATATTGCAGATGTTCTGGGATATGATATACAATTTGTAAAGAGAACGGATTAAACACCTTAACACACAAGTTATGTGCATATCTTGTAAATTTTTACTATTAAGTTAATATAATTTATATAGCAAAAAATTATATGTTCAGTTATTATAATGTAATCAACCACAGGAGAAAATTATGAAAGCTGATAAATTATTATTCGGTGCAACATGTATAGGAATGGGACTTTTAATCAACTCAGTCGC
>OMPX01000010.1 GCA_900313115.1 uncultured bacterium | reverse complement strand
ACATTTTGTCCACCCCTTGCTATTTGTGAGAAATCAGTTATACCTACAGTCATTTAATCCCCTTTATACACTATACACTTAGTATAATAAAGAAATCACCACAAAAAATTTGCTACTATGTAAACATATTTTTACACAGTTAATCTATACGAATAAACACGTTTTAGCTTACACTTGCATTTCTTTTTCAAAACCGAATAGTGAACTTACGGACTCATCATCGTGAATACGAGAAATTGCCTGCGCAAGAAGCGGTGCAACAGAAAGTTGAGTTACATTTGAAGGTAATTCTTCTTTTTTCCAAGGAATAGTATTTGTCACGATGCATTCTTTTATCGGTGCATTTTGTATTCTTTCCTTTGCAGGACCTGAGAATACTGCGTGAGTTGCTGCAACGTAAATTGCCTTTGCACCGTGTGATTTTAATAGCTTTGCAGCTTCAGTTACAGTACCTGCCGTGTCAATTAAATCATCAAACATAAGGCAAACCTTGCCTTCAACATCACCAATAATGTGTGCTGCAATCGCTTCATTATGTTTATCTCTTCTCTTATCTATGATTGCTAACGGGCAGCCAAGACGTTTTGCAAAGACTCTTGTTCTTTGAACTCCGCCTGTATCAGGACTAACCGCAACCATATCTTCAAGATTTATACCTAAACCTTTTATATAGTCGGTAATAACAGTAGTTGCATATATGTGGTCCACAAGAATATTAAAAAATCCTTGAATTTGACCTGTGTGTAAATCCATAGCAAGAACTCTGTCTGTACCGGCAGTTGTAAGCAAATCTGCTACCAACTTTGCAGTAATAGCTTCTCTGCCTGAAGTTTTTCTGTCTTGACGAGCATATCCGTAATAAGGAATTACAGTAGTAATAGTTTTTGCACTTGCTCTTTTAAAGGCATCAATTATTATCAATAATTCCATCAAATTTTCGTTTACGGGATTACATAATGGCTGAATAATGAACACGTCATCCCCACGAACACTTTCTTTGACTTGAACATATATTTCGCCGTCTGCAAAATTTTTAACAACCATCGGTCCAACCGTTGTGCCGAGATGGTCAGCTATTTCTTGTGCTAATTCAGGGTTTGAGCGTCCTGCAAATAGTTTAATGTCATGGGTAGGATTTACTGCTCTTTCCAACTCAGGATATGTCATTTCAAGTACCATTATTATTTAATCCCTTTCTGTGAGGCAAAAGTTTCAACTTCCACACTATAATATAAATTGATTTACACAATTATTGTAATACTAAAATAGTCTTTCTGTCATGAGTTTATAACAAAATATTAAGTCAAAAACACAAACAGTTTATTGGTTTGCAAATAAACTAAGCATTAGCAAAGAGTATCAGGTTAGCTAAAAAAGATTCCTGTAAAATACAAGTATTCAAATATAACGACAATAATTTTACGATTTTTACTTAACTACTGTTTTTCCAAAACTAAAAGCCTTCGTTAAAAATGGTTTATATGAAAATCTTTTAAAGAAGCCGACTCTCTTAGTTACTTCACCTTCTTTTATTTGACCGTTTATAAATAAAGCCGTTCTTGCAGCGTATGATTTTGGATATTGTTTAGCGTAAAAACCTGTGCTGTCCATTACCTGAACTTTTTGTGCCCAAGACATTTTAGGGGAAACAGAGTCGGTTTTTATATTTCCTGACTCCATTATAGCCTTACGGATTTTTCCCGTGCGTGGATATAATTCATTAAATGCTTTGTCATACTCATCCTTTGCTGCTATATTTTTTAAGGCACTTTTATCTTTTAAATCAAGAGCATTGACAGCTTTTGTGAGAGCCATTTTTGCAACTCCTATACGTACGTCATTTTCTGCAACACGATTTGCTGAAGGCATTAGTGTTGGTTTTATGCCGTCAGAAGACTCTTTACTGAGGTCGAGCATAGATTGAATACCATTATTGATGGTTTCTTCATAAATTACTCCTGCGACAGATGGATTTTCTTTACCAACGGTGTAAAAATCCGTCATAGCCTGATTAAATTTTTTATCATCATTTTTATAATACTTAAATGCATTGTTTACGTGAGTACGTACAACATTGTAATCCATATTATCCCCTTGCTTTGTGTTAGTTTGATAATGCTATCATAATATTACTTGTTTTGCAACTTTGGATTATTTTTACCATAGTATTCAACGGGGATATATATATCTTTCCCATCCCTTGTAAATAAAGAGTCCGATTTTACTACAACTTTTTGATTTGTATAAATCGGAGTATAGTCATTTTTCATTACGGGTATGATATCAAAACCTCCGCCCGTTTTGGGAAACATCTGATTTTCTAAATGTTGTCCTGTCTTTACCTTCGGGGTACTCTTTTCAGCCTTTTTTAACATATCTTTCATATATTCAGGGGTATTTTTAACAAATTTATCAGTTAATTCAAGCGTATCTTTTCCGTAAAAAATATAGCTTGTATCTTTCGTAATTTTTTCAGACTCTTTAATTAAAGAATCAACTTTTTGAGTAACATTTTTAGGTGCAGACATCATTGGCTTAAACGGTGTTTTTTGACAACCTGATGTTCCAATTGCCATAACACCTGATAAAATACCTGTTTTTATAATACTTCCGATACGCATACAAATTACTCTTTATTATCTGATAAATGAGGCTAGGATACTATATTATTATATTTATCCCTTTACCCCTTTACCCCTAGCCTTCACCTTCGGCAACGACAGTAGCAACTAAATCGCCGTAACTGTTAAAACAGCCGTTAGTTTCTTCAACAATGAATTTATATCCTGTTTTGCCTTCAATAACTTCTTCGGCTTTATCCATAGCTTCATCATAATCTTTAAATTCGCCTACCAAAGTTTTTGTTAATTCTTTATTTCCTTCTTGTAAATACACTTGAAACATTTTATTCTCCTATATTTTTAATCTGATTCACAACATTTTCCTTTGTTGCAGTTACTTTTGTTACATACACCGCCGCTACATTTACCTCTTGATTTTCTAAGATGCTCTAATTCGTCCTGATAAGGAGATATGCGTGTGATATCTTCTATAACCTTTGGCAATTTTTCAAGAACATAATCAATTTCTTTTTCTGTAGTAAATCTGCTAAGGCTAAATCTGATACTACCGTGAAGAGATGTAAAAGGTGTTCCCATAGCACGCAGAACGTGACTTGGTTCTAATGAGCCTGATGTGCACGCACTGCCTGAGCTTGCACAAATTCCTAAATCACTAAGGTGAAGCAAAATTAGTTCTCCCTCGATATATTCAAAACCAATATTTGTTGTATTTGGAACTCTGTTGGAGATTGAAGAATTTAATCTTGAGTTAAAAGTAGCTTTCAAAATGCCTGTTTCAAGCTTATCTCTCAATCTTTTTACTTCTGTGTTTTCATGTTCCAATCCCTCTTTAGCCAAGGTTGCAGCTTTCCCCATGCCGACAATATAAGGAACATTTTCAGTACCTGCTCTGTAACCTCTTTCTTGATGTCCGCCCGTAATCAATGGCGGAAGAATAACATTTGATTTTATGTATAAAGCGCCAATACCTTTTGGAGCGTGGAATTTGTGTCCTGAAACTCCCATCATATCAATATTAGAATCTTCTACACTTATATCAACTTTCCCTGCACCTTGCACAGCGTCAACAAAGAAAAGTGTATTCGGGTTCTTTGATTTTACAATTTCCCCAATTTCTCTGACAGGGAAAATAACACCTGTTTCATTATTTGCCCACATTACTGAAACAAGCGCCGTATCCTCATTTATTTTTTCTTTTAATTCCTCTATATCAAGTTCCCCGTTTGAATTAACACCGATATAATCAACTTTATAACCTTGTTTTTCTAAAGTTTTATATGTATTTAATACACAAGGGTGTTCTACTTTTGTAGTTATAATATGTTTTTTAGATTTGTTATGCGCAACAGCCCCCTTAATAGCCATATTTGCACTTTCTGAACCACAGGATGTAAAGATAACTTCTCTTTCGGATTTTGCCCCAAAGAAATCTCTCATTTGTTCACGGGCATCTGCTATTGCATTAGATGATTTCACACTAAATTCGTACATGCTTGAAGGGTTCGCATATTCATCTTTCAGATATGGGAGCATTTCTTCAAAAACTTGTTCATCAACTTTTGTTGTAGCATTATTATCTAAATATATAACCATTATACCTGTATAACCTCTATATCATTACTTACTTTGTCTTTAAGTGTTGTTTCAACAAACGATTTTAGTGTTAAAACTGAATTTTTGCAAGAAGAACATCTGCCCTGAAGTTTAACATAGACCTTATTATCGGATATATCAATAAGTTCTATGTCACCACCATCTTTTTGTAATTCAGGTGCAATAACATTTTCTATTACTTTATTAATTTTTAAAATTAACTGGGCAGGCGATAATTTAGGTTCAGATTTTTTAGCGTATTTATCTATAAGTTTTTGGATGTCATCTTTACATCTTCCGCAAGCTCCACCTGCTTTTGTATAATTCGTAATATCTTCAACAGTTGTTAATCCGTTAACTTCAATTGCTTCTTTAATAACATCTTCCGATACGTTAAAACAAGTACAAACTATACGAGAATCTTTATTAAAATTTACTCCAAAATCAATTTCTTCATCATAATATTTTTTAAGAGCATCTTCTAAGGCTTCGTGTCCCATAACAGAACAGTGCATTTTTTCAGGCGGAAGTCCGTCTAATTCTTTTGCGATATCCGCATTCGTAATTTTTCTGACTTCCTCAATTGGTTTTCCTATAACCATTTCTGTCAAAATACTAGAACTTGCAACAGCAGAACCGCATCCAAAGGTTTGGAATTTTGCATCCGTTACAACACCGTCTTTTATTTTTAGATATAACTTTAATGAATCACCGCAAGTAAGAGAACCTGCTTCGCCAACAACATCTGCATCTTCGATTTTACCGACATTTCTTGGATTTCTGTAATGATCCATTACCTTATCAGAATATTTCCACATACCTGTACTCCTTTACTTATATTCTATATCAAAAAAATTTGATAATAATTAAAAAAATGTTAATCTTTATAAATATTTTATTTAAAATGAGCAAGATTTAGTAAAACAAAGTTTTTATATAAGTGGAAGGTTGTTATGAATATATTAAATGCAGTTGTAAAGCCGGTAATAAATGGTTGTAAAAAGATATCTGAAAGTTCAAAAACGCAAAAACAGATAGCAAAACAAGCTGCAAAAGCAAAAAATTACGGTAAAACAAGAACAGCGCTTTCAACAGGAAAAGCTGCAATAAGCGGTGCGGTGAAACCTGTAATGAATAAGGTCATTTCTTCTTCTGATTCTTTCGAAGTAGTAGCAAACACATTAGGAAAAGTAAAACAAAACGGTATAAAAAATTCAAAATCTGATTTAAAGAATGCGATTCGTGAAATTATCGGAGCAAATGATATTCAGGCAGCAACAAAATCAGGCGGTACAATTAAAGGAATAGCTGAAACGGGAAAAGCCGTAACAAGACTAACCACAACATTAGGTTTATTTGTTGTAGGCAACATTGTCCCTGTTCCGGGGGCAAGTATTTTAGGCTGGGTAGCAGGAGAAAAATTGGCTAATACTCTTTTGGGTAAACCTTTTACTAAACAGGCAAAGAACCTGTTAAAATAGAGAGATTTATTTAAATATTATAGTATGCTACAATATGTCCATGGACGAAATGAATTTAAGAAATTACGCACATATTGGAGATGCCGTTTGGGAATTATTTGTACGAGAATATACTGTTTTTAAAACCCAAAATTCAAAACAATTACATAAAATAACAACAGAGAGAGTAAATTCTTCCTATCAGGAAAAAATGCTTCATTTTATAGAGCCGATGCTTACGGAACAAGAATCTGATTTAGCAAGAAGAGCACGCAATTGCCCAATTCCTGTAGGAAGAAGAAATAACCAGAATGAATACAGACACGCAACAGCTTTTGAAGCTTTAATCGGTTATTGGTATCTTAATGATAAAACGAGATACGAAGAAATTTTAAATTGTATAAAAACAGAATTTTTTAATGAATAAGTCTTAGACACAAATCATCAAAGATTATATCTTCTTTCATCCCAACGGATACTTCTCGTTTAATATCTTCTATCATCTTTAAATCATCAATCAAAAATTGTTGTTTTGGATTTGATTTTAATACTGTTAATATATAATTTTGGAGTTGAACTAATATATCTGATGCCGGATAATCTTTACTTAATTTCAGCAATTTTTCGGAAACATTAAAAGCATCTGCTCTGTTTATTTCCCAATAATTTTTTAAAACAGGTTCTATTATTTCATAATTATATTCTTCTCGTGTTTTTGTAGGCATAAAAAATGCCTGAGATCTGGATACAATGGTAGAAATCAAATCATCTTTATCACGTGTTAAAAAAATAAAAGTAACTTTTTCAGGTGGTTCTTCTATTGATTTAAGCAAAGAATTTGCCGTTGCACTCGGAAAATTGAATTGATTTAGTCCAAGAATATTTCCATCTTCGTCTTTATCACAAAAAATAAATACTCTGTGAAATTCAGAAGATGTAATCAGAGAATTTCTAATCATTTCTGATTGTTTTACTGAAATAACCGTTTTTGATTTATCATCATCCGGTTTGTTATCAACTCTGGATATAGTATAGACAGCAGGATGTTTATTCTCTCTTACCCATTTACAATTCAGACATTGACAATTATCAGATTTATCACCGCTGCAATTTAACAACCTTGCAATTTCAAGAGACATTGTATATTGTGATTCAAAATCATTCCCATAAAATAACAAACTATGTGACAACTTTCCTTGAGAAGAAGTTATCGCCTGCGTAAAATAATTTGTTAAAAACGGGTACTTATCCGATAATAGCATTTTCCAATTCCTCTTCAGGACTGAGTGATTGTCCTGTTTTTATTTTATATTCCGCCTGAGTAATTCTTCGTTTTAAATCTACCAGAGTTTTTACTTTAACTTTTTTCATTTTTTCTAAAGTCTTTTGTACTCTGAATTCGTGCATATTTCCAAGCTTTAAACCAATTTCTTTATAACTCATTGTTTTTTGGTTTAATTTCATAAATATCCATTGTTTTAATAATGTTTGAAGTGGTGAAAGTATTTCAAGCGGATATTTTACTTCATACAATTTTCTCAACTCAACTAAAGCTTCCCCAAATTTGTTTTCCATTATGTAATCTGTCAGATTAAACAAATCTTCATTTGAAGAACACGCTTCAAGAACCATTTGTTTTGTAACAATATTTTCAGGATATGCAAATAAACACAATTTTTCCAACTCTGTATCATAATCTCTCAGACTGTTACCCTTACTTGCAATCAAAGCTTCTGCCGCATCCTGATTAACTTTCAGCTTTTTATCTTTTGCAATTTTAGAAATCCAACTGATAAGTTCTGCTGTTTTATATGTTGGAATCGATGGAAATGATTGTGTATTGTATTTTGATAAAATTTTAAAAATTTTTCGTCTTGAATCAGGAGCTTTTTTCTTGTCATCTTTTGAATATTTTTCTACAAAAAATATATCGAGCATATCGGAATTATCTTCCAACGCCATAGATATTTCATTTAATTGGTTGTCATCAAGCGATGCAGATAACAAACTTTGTCTTTTTTTGTCGTCAGATTGTAATAATTTTGCGCAATTTATAACAATCATCATTTTCCCAAACATCATTGGTTGAGTTCTGAGGACTGAGATTAAATCTGCATAATCTAATTTTTCATATACAGAATAATTCATCTCAGAAAAGTTTTTATCGAGCTTAGCTCTATATTTTTCCAATTCTTTATCAATTAAATATTCTTCATCACCGTAGAAAAAATACACGCCCATATCTATATATTACAATAAACATAAATAGTTATTCGTATCTTAAACTAATAAATATTACCTCATTGTTTATCTTGTTATCCATTATCAAAATACATTATTGAAGAAATAATGCAAATACCTGTTATGCAGAGAAAGGATGTTATTATGAAAGAAAAAATAAGTACGAAAAGCTCTAAAATATTAGCAGATTTTCTTGATAAAAACGAATTACACAAAAAAGATTTCGCTCAAATGATAGGGGTAACACTATCTTATGTTTATAATCTTATTGATAATACAATACCATTTTCAACAAGGGGGACAACTTTAGAGAGAATTGCAACAGTAATGGAAATTGCACCGGAAACTTTTGAAGAATACAGACTCCCTCAAGAACCGATATTGATTGATGAGTCAGTAGCAAAAATAAAATCTGCAATAAAGGCAAAAAAAATGAAAATAATAGATTTTCTGAAATCATTCCCAAGAAATAAAAGAATAGATATTGTTGATATGCTTAGAGGAGCCCTGCCTATTCCCCTTGATTATTCGGAATTGAGTTTTATGTGTAATATTATCGGGTTGAATAAATCTGAAACCTTTGATATTTGGGAAGTCAGATTTAAACAAGTATTAGAAAACGGTGGAATGAATATATATTCTAACTCAGATCTTGTGAATAAAATGCTTGATTGTGCTAAAAAATATGTAACTGCAAAATAATATCAATAATGTGGCAAAATGATACCCTCTTTGTATAATCAGAGGGTATTATTTTTATTATATCGAAAATTTAGATTTTACTGTTCGCAGGCGGATTATCAATTAACTCAATAGAAGCCTTTATTGTATCAGACAGATTACTGTAATATTTTTTATCAGCTTCCTTTTCAGAAATTTCATATCCTGCTTGTGCTATTTCATCCATCTGTTTCAGCAAATCGGTTGTCATAACAATTTCTCTAAATAACGTACCTTCATCACGGATAGATTTTTTCATATCGCCTGAATATAACTCTTTCCAATTAGCGGTAGAATCATCGTTTTCATTATTTAACTCAGCCCATTTATATACGTGCTTGATAGAACCTGTGTTTAATTTTAACTCTTTATTTTGTGGATTATAAATATCATTATTATATTCAAAAATTCTTGAACCTAAATCATATACCATATTGTCAACGAGTTCATCATCCATATAGAAAGATTCTTCTTTCTTCTTAAAATCAGAAGGAGGTGTTGCTTCAAGATTGGCAAGACCTGCCGCATAACCTGCCAACTGTACTGGACTCAACCCGAACAATTCGCCGCTTGTAATACTGTCTACAACAGGAATTTGTTCATAACCGTTTAATTTGGTTAAAAGCTGACCTTTTATAGTAAGGTTATCGTTTTTGTCTATATAATTATAATCTTTTAAGATTCCTTCTTTTGTCACAAATTCTTTTGCCATATTTTTAGCGTTATTTTCTCGTTTTTGAGGATTTTCATCATAAGCATACAATGATTTTTCAAAAATATGTTTTAAATTTTCTGATTTTTCCTTACCGCCTCTGTACACATCGCCTGCTGTCGCAACAAACGAATAGTCTAAATCTAAATGACTCTCAATCGGCACAGACGGAGTGTTGATAAGTTGTTGAAACTTATTGTGTTGTGATTTATTAACCGCCATAACAAAACAATAACCTGTTGTGTCAATGCCTCTGCGTCCTGCACGTCCTGCCATCTGATGAAATTCATTTGCATTTATATATCTTCGATGGTCATCCCCATCAGGCTTGTCGGTTGGTTTTCTCACACCTGTAATAACGGTTGAACGGGCAGGCATGTTTATACCTGCGGATAATGTCTCGGTTGAAATAACTGCCTTTAATAATTTCTTCTGAAATAATTCTTCTATAAGCTCTTTTTGTTCAGGCAGCATGCCTGCATTGTGAAGAGCATAACCATTTTTTAAAGCATTATAATCAAGAGTTTCTCCTAAGAATTTACCCTTTTGTTTATAATCAGCAATCGTTTTTTCAATTTGTTTTGTTTCCTTGTCAGTTGTCAATTTTTGTCCATAATCAGACAAATGACGCATTATCGCCTTACCTTCTTTTTTGCTGAACACAAAGAATATCGCAGGGAGCTTATCTTCTTTTTGGAGTTTGTCTACCATATAGGAATAACTGTGTTTGGCCGGTTGAGCCGAGTCTGACTGAGCAATTTGTCTTGCTTGCGCTTTCGCTCTTGCCCGTTCTGCTTTAGAACCTCCGCCTCCGCCTTTTGGTCTGTGACCGTCTACATCAACGATTTCAAATTTCAAAGGAACGTGCCTGTTTTCAGTTGGTACATTGACAAGAACAGTATGAACACCCTTGTCATTTGCCCTGTACCCTGCCTTTGGTGTTACTTTTTCGGTATTTTTCATCCCCTTTACACTTGCCATCCAATCTGTAATCTTTTCAGGATTTGCCATAGTTCCTGATAATGACAACAACTGTACATTTGGCTCAGTAAACATTATTGCCTGTTCCCAAACTCCACCTCTGTCTGTATCTCCAAGATAATGTAACTCATCAAATACTACTGTTTTAACATCATCTAATAATGGATTGCGCTCCTTAAATTTGTCTTGTACAACCATATTTCTATATACTTCAGTTGTCATTATTACAACGGGAGCATCTTTATTTATTTTTTTATCTCCCGTAATCAGACCCACATTTTCTTCGCCGTATAGTTTTTGAAATTCTCTGACTTTGTCATTACTTAAAGCTTTCAGTGGTGTTGTGTAAAATGTTTTTTTACCTTCTGCCAAATTTTTATTTATTATATAGTGTGCAATCGCCGTTTTCCCTGTTCCGGTAGGAGCTGTAACGATTACATCATTTCCCTTATACAGGTTCTCTGCGGCAGCTTTTTGATAAATGTCAGCCTGAAACGGTTGTCTTGCTTTCCAAGGGCGAGGTCGACTCGAAAAAGATTCGGGTTGAGTTCTCTTTGGAAGATATGGATATGTCCGAATTT
>OMPX01000018.1 GCA_900313115.1 uncultured bacterium | reverse complement strand
TATGACATTGTTAGAAAAGATTAAGCATCAAAACTTAATTCTCAAAAAAAGAAAGATAAAATATGATTTTAAGAAAATTTGTTGTCGGTGATATGGGAAATAACAATTATTTAGTAGCAGATAATGGCGAAGCAGCTCTTATTGACTGCACAGGTTTAATTCCCGAATTAGATTCCGTATTAAAGGAATTGAACGTAGAATTAAAATATATATTTCTTACTCACGCACATTTTGATCATATTGGAGGAATTAAAAAAGTTCAGGAAAAACATGACTGCAAAGTATATTTGCACGAAGATGATAAAAAGACATTAGATACAACAAATGACTTTTTACAGGCTGTCGGAATGGAGCCGATGGATATTCCTAATGTTGATGTTTGGTTAAAAGATGGCGATAAAGTTCACGTAGGTAATGAAGAATATGATGTAATACATCTTCCGGGGCATACTCCGGGTGGAGTAGGGTATAAAATAAACAATATGTTATTTTCAGGCGATACCATTTTTATGAATAGTGTAGGACGTACTGATTTACCCGGTGGAAATGCGGAAGTTTTAAGAAATTCAATTAAAGACAGAGTATTTTCATTAGATGATAATACTATAATCTATCCGGGGCATGGCTCTGATACATCAGTAGGTTTTGAAAAAAAGTATAATAGTTTTGTATAGAATAAGAGGCAAAAAATGCAGGAAAAATTAAAAAATATATATGAATTAGCTAGCGCAGATATTGAAAAAGCACAAACAAGCGCAGATTTAGATGAAATAAAATTGAAATATTTAACCCGTCAGGGTGAATTAAATACAATTAAAAAAGGTTTAAAAGACCTTTCTATAGAAGAAAAGAAAGTTGTCGGCGCTTTGGCAAATGAAATCACAGGCAAACTTGAAAATGCTGTTGCAGATAAATATAAACAGTTTTACAGAAAAGAATTAGATGCAAAATTACAAAAAGAAAAAATTGATATCACACTTCCGGGGAAATACATTCCAAGAGGAAAGGTGCATCCTTTGACATCTACCACAAATGAAATTGTATCAATTTTTCAAAACTTAGGATTTTCGCTTATACCAACAAGTCAAGCTCCTGAAGTTGAAACAGAATATTTTAATTTTGATATGTTGAATGTACCAAAAGATCACCCTGCTCGTGATGTACAAGATACTTTCTATACAAAACTTGCGCCATTTACGGTTTTGAGAAGTCAGACTTCTAATGCTCAAATTCGTGCAATGGAATCTATGAAACCGCCTATCAGAATTATTGCACCGGGCAGAGTATACAGAAATGAAACTTTGAATGCCCGTAAAAATAACTTCTTCCACCAAATAGAAGGTTTATATGTTGATAAAAACGTAACTTTTGGGGATTTAAAAGGCGTTTTGAACGAATTTATCCGTTCATACTTTGGTTCAGCAAGACCTACAAGATTTAGAAGCAGTTTCTTCCCATTCACAGAACCATCTGTTGAAATTGATGTTCAGTGTATTATGTGCGAAGGAAAAGGCTGCCGTACATGCAGCGGAACAGGCTGGCTTGAAGTTCTTGGTGCAGGCATGGTTGATGTCAATGTACTTAAAGGTGTTGGCATTGATCCTGATGTTTATACAGGTTTTGCCTTCGGTATGGGAGTTGAAAGACTTGCTATGCTCAAGTATGCAATAGATGATATCAGATTATTCTTTAATAACGACAAGAGATTCTTAGAACAGTTTTAGAGTAAATATATGAAGCAGTAATCTGATACTTTGTACTGCGCACTTGATTAAAAGAAAATCTTGTTATAGAATTAACATAAACAAATGATAAGGAAACAAATATTATGATGGATCAGATAGTAAAAATCGCATGGGAACTTAATGATAACTGTGAAAACAGATACCAATTAGTCTATGAGATTGCGGAATTAGCAAAAAAATTAGTTGATGAAACTCAACTTAAAAAAGCACGTGAAGACTTCGGTTTTGACGATTATGTAGGTGCTGAAAAACAATTCAAAAAAGAAAATCCTGTTGAACACGCTATCATGGTAAAAGCATCAGAATCAGATGATAACGAGTTAGTGGGGTAAATAAAAAGTTAATTAAAATAGGGTTTATTTGCTGCGTCAAATTGCCCTATTTTTATGCTTAAAACGGGATAGAGGTAAAATACATTATGAATAAAACAGTTGAATATATTAGAGAACAAATTGGGGATTTTAAACCTGAAATAGGTATAGTATTAGGTTCAGGTTTAGGCGAATTAGCAAATGAGTATTGCGATATCAAAATCGATTATAAAGATATTCCAAACTTTCCTGAATCAACTGTAAAAGGGCATCAGGGCAATCTTGTTTTTGCCGAAATCAATGGCAAAAAAGTAGTTATGATGCAGGGACGTTTCCATTTTTATGAAGGGCATTCAATGGAAACAGTTACATATCCTATTAAAGTAATGAAAAAATTAGGGGTAGAGAATATTATTCTTACCAACGCAGCAGGCGGGATAAATCCGTTTTTTAAGCCATCATCACTAATGATTATAAAAGATCATATTAATTTTATGGGTACAAATCCTTTGATTGGGAAAAATGATGATTCTTTAGGCGACAGATTCCCTGATATGAGTGAAGTTTATTCTAAAAAATTAAGAAAAATTGCATATACGAGCGCTGAAAGTTTAGGTATACCTGTTGAAAGAGGAGTATATATAGCGTTAACAGGTCCTTCGTATGAAACTCCTGCTGAGGTTAATATGTTGCGTTTATTAGGCGCAGACGCTGTAGGTATGTCAACCGTACCTGAAGCAATTGTTGCTAATTGGATGGGGGCAAATGTTTTAGGTATAAGTTGTATATGCAACTCTGCCGCAGGTATCGGAACGGTTGGACTTTCTCATAAAGAAGTTTTAGAAGCAGCAGAGAAAGCAAAGGTAGATTTTAAACGACTTATATTAGAAATTATAAAAAATATTTAACTTTAAAAAATCCTCCCTGAATAAGGGAGGATTTTAATATGTATTATCCATTAATTAATTTTTTTAAATAATTAGGTAATGCAAATCGTGCATTATGGTATTCTCTATTATATATTTTGCAAGTTTCAACAATAGATTGTTCTCTGTCTTGTGCATAATATGATAATGGTTTAACATCTTCCGAACAGAATGCCCAAGCCCAATATCCACCCGGATAAGTAGGAATATTTGATGTATATGTGGCACAAATTGGGAATACTTTT
Organism: uncultured bacterium; assembly: GCA_900313115.1. Lineage (GTDB taxonomy): Bacteria > Cyanobacteriota > Vampirovibrionia > Gastranaerophilales > Gastranaerophilaceae > UBA2883. The sequence continues at coordinate 18,118 of OMPX01000018.1, read as the reverse complement.
TTGAGTTGAACATACATTTTTTGTACAGATTCAGCCTGTGCAAAAGGGCTTTCTGACTGAGCAACCATAATCCCGCCTTTTTTCAGAGAGCGTTTTACATTTGAATAAAATTCATCAGTAAATAAACCTTCTCCGGGTCCCATCGGATCAGTTGAATCTATAAGAACTATATCAAACATATCTTCTTTATCTTTAATATATTCGATTGCATCTTGAACAAGAACTTCAACTTTAGGATTATCTAATTCACATGCAATAGTAGGCAAGTATTTTTTACACGCATCAATAACCATTCCGTCAATTTCACATAACACAACTTTTTCTACTGTATTATGTTTTAGAACCTCTCTGATTGTACCGCCGTCACCGCCACCGATTACCAAAACAGATTTAGGACAAGGATGCTGCATCATAGGAATATGCGCTATCATTTCGTGGTAGTGCCATTCGTCACCTTCTGTTGTCATCATTAAATCGTCAAGAGTAAGAACTCTTCCTAATGTCGAATCTGTTTCGAAAATTTCTACTTTTTGAAATTCTGAATTATCAGAAAAAAGAGTTTCTCCTCTTTTGATTGCTATACCATAACCGTTTGGTGTAATTTCTTTATAAAATTTTTCTTGTGTTAATGTCATTTATTATTTTCTCCTATCATATATTATTTTAATTATAAGTGAATAGTGAATAGAAATAAAGATATAACTATAAAATTAAATACATAATTACAAATAAATATATCTATAATATAATTATCTTATGAATAACAAAGAAATAAATATTTTTACCGAAAATATATACCCTGAATGGTCAGGTGTGAAAGAATTTGACGAGTTCAAAATTATTCAAAACACTCGTAAAATTGTTGAGTTTTATCTTAATCAACTGACAAATGTGTCTTGTCTTGAAGGTTTTGATTTTGATACGCTCACTTTTGATATATTATTTTGTGACAGCAAAAAAACTCATCAGATAAATAAAGAATACAGAGAAAAAGATTATCCTGCGGACATTATCACCTTTGCAATTTTTGCAGATGATGATGCAAAATTTGTACTGGATAACGACATAAATCTTGGAGAAATAATAATCGCATTAGACAAAGTTAGTGAAGAAGCAAAAAAACATGATGTAACAGACAGATATGAGTTGTATTTTTTAATTGCTCATGGTATTTTGCATTTGCTGGGGTTTGACCACCAGAGTGAAGAAGATTATAATTTTGTTGTGGAAGTACAGAAAAAAGCGTTGCGGTACGCAGAAATAGGTGAAAAAGATGAGTAAATTCAAATCACAAGGGTTTAGAAATACTTTCAGAAACGCAAGAAAAGGTTTCAGACTTGTGTTGAAAAGTGAACGTAACTTACGTATTCATCTTATAGTAGGCTCATTGGTTATTGCAGGAGCTATTATTCTTGGATTTGATGTCGTAAAATTTTGCATATTATTATTTGCAATCGCAATGGTAATTGTGGCAGAAATGCTCAATTCAGCAATAGAATTTACCCTTGATTCATATTATCATAACAGATATAACCGTATGGTTGGTATGGCAAAAGATATTTCAGCAGGAGCAGTTATGCTTGCAACTGTTGTGAGCATTGTAATCGGATGTTTGATTTTTGGTCAGGCTATTATTGAAATACTTGCAAAAGGCAGTTTATTTTAGGAAACAGTACACAATATTAAAGTATATTCTGAATATCAAAAAGATATAAATTATTATTTGTTATTCCCCCAAATGTATTATTTATAAGGTGATTTAGATGATTTTTCTAAAGTTGCTTTGGACTGTGTCGTTATTCAAAATAAAAGTATTCAACAAAAGGAGTTTTAATTATGACACAGGAAATTGACATTAGTAAATTGCACGGAGATATTAAAAGATATGCTCAAATGGCTGAACGTGATAAAGTAGGCTCAAAAGGTTACGGAAAACTCAACACCCAATATGAAATAAATCTTTTTAAAGATATGGTAAAAAAATACGGCAAAGAAAAAGAACTAAAAAAACAATTGCCTAATTTTAAAGGAATTACTGTACCTGTAAAAGATACAACGAAATCAGAAGAAAAAGATATTAATAAAAAAATACTTAATTTAATGAAAAACAATGACGCATCTTCTTCTGCAGAAATAAAAAAAGCTGTTTCCGAAAAACAAAAAATAAAGAAAAAATAGTTTATATTACGGTTTATTTTTAAACAATAATAATGCACAGCAGCATAATATAATTGAGCCGATTAACACTTCAAATGGAAATTTTATAATCAGACTTTTATCTAATATCATAGGAATTAGTAAAATAGCACCTGCGGGCGGGAAAAAGAGTTTCATTTTATCTAATGCAACAAACAGAATTAAACAAGCGATTGCAGTGCAAATAAAAAGTGGAAAATTAAAGTAAATATTCAATAAACGAATTAAACATCCGATAAACGCAGAAAAAGTCATTAGTCCAACTATATTGAACGGTCTTTTTCTTGCAGGGCTTTCTGTGTTTGATAATTCAGTAAACATCACAATAAGCGGTGGTGCAAGAAAATATATCTGATGATTTTGAAATGGTATTAAAGCTATTATTCCAAAAATAATGAGCAGTTTAGACCATTTAATTATTTGTTTTTTTATATCAAATTCACAAGGAACAAAATTATTTACAGGACGAAAGTGATATTTTTCCATTAACCATTGGGCAATAATAATTATCAAAGCCATAACCGATACGGATATTGGATAAATCCAACTTTCTGTTCTTAAATAAACAGGCAAGATACAAGCAGAAATAATAGGAACAAAATTTGTTTTACATAGTGTCAAAATAAAACCTGTAAAACCAAAACAAAGACATACTTGCAATATTAAAGGTATATGAACATATCTGACAACCAACACTCCAAACAGAGCTGCTGCTGACATTAAAAGAAAAATTCTTCTTTTATTAGTTTTCCAAGGTTGTTGTTCTGATACCCATGCACCAATTGTTAATGCGCATATTTCAGGAAAAATAATTTCGGTTTCTCCGCTCAATTCAGCGATAAAAACCATTATAAACGCCATTAATATCCCAAAAATATATCTTTCTATTCTGATTCTGTGTAAAATCTCCGTGTTCATAACTAATATGTTATTACAAAAATAAAGGTGATAGAACCAAATCTATCACCTTTAACTATATATAATATACTTCTATGCTTGTTGTGTAACTCCTGCTTCTGTAAGAGCCTGTTCAACCCCTCTTGCAAGCTGATCAGCGCAAGATGTACCTCTTCCGCCGCAGTCATTACCTTTTAGTATTTTAACAACATTTTGAGCTTCCGTTCCTTCTAACAATTTGCTGATTGCTGAAGTATTCCCTGAACATCCGCCATAGAATTTTACATCATAAATTTTTCCGTCCTCAATTGCAAAAGTAATAGCTTTTGCACATACTCCTTGTGTTTGAACTGTATATGTCTGCATATTATTTTCTCCTCATTAATCTATAACGATACTCTATCAAATAAAACCGTTATGTCAAATTTTAATCTTATATATTATAATAATCTTATAATATGAAAGGTAAAATATGAATTTGACAGAACGTAATAAAGAATTAATGAAAAAATTTGAAACAATGATAAATACAGCTGATGAAACATTAGCAGACGAACTCGTTTCATCTGATGCACCGTTTTTTACTCCTGCAAGTCCTGAACCATTGTATGGCGGAAAAGGATATTTGTCGGTTGTTCATTGGATGAGAAGCGGTTTCTCTGATGTTCAGTGGCATATTAAAGATATGGTTACAGAAAAAGACAAAGTTGCTGTTAAATGGGAACTTACAGGAACACACGATGGTGAATTTTTGGGAATTAAACCAACGGGAAATAAAATATCTGTTTGTGTGATGAATTTTTATTATCTTAATAAAGACGGCAAAGTAATAAATGACATTGCTGCAGAAGGAATGATAGGAATACTCAAAGGTATTGGCGCAGTATAATTATCCTTCTATCATAACTTTTTTAGGTTTTAGTCCATCTTTGTTTGCTTGAGATATGGCAATCAATTGGTTATTTTTTGTTAGCATGACTGTATTACCAATATTTGCATTGATACGGTTATATATTGTCATACCGTGTGAGATTCGGTCATATTCAATGTCGTTTAATTCCTGTTTTTGTTGCGGTAAATAATCAATCGGATTAAGAATAACTTTTTGAACATCTTCTGAAGTTTTTAAATTGTCTAACATTACACTGTTTTCAACGGAAAAATTACCTGCTTGTACTCGTTTAAGTTTTGATAAGTAACAACCGTTATCTAAAGCTTTGCCTAAATCGTTTGCAATACTTCTGATGTACGTACCTTTTGAGCATTCTACTAAAATATCTGCCCACTGTTCTTCTTCATTAAACTCTAATAGTTCTATTTTATATATATTTACCTCACAGGGTTTTATCTCAATATCATTTACCCCTGCTCGGGCAAGTTCGTACATTTTTTTACCGTTAATTTTTTTAGCAGAATAAATTGGAGGGTATTGTTCAATATTTCCGCAAAATTGTGGAAGGACATTTATTATTTCAGGTTCAGATATTTTTTCTTTAAATATATTTACCTCTTTGCCCTCAATATCGTATGTATCGGTTGATTTCCCAAAACGAAATCTTCCTATATAAGCCTTATTATCATTCAGATATTCAATCAAACGTGTGGCTTTGCCTATTGCAACAGGCAAAACACCTTCTGCAAAAGGGTCTAATGTTCCTGTATGTCCGATTTGTTTTATTTTTGTAACTCGACGAAGATATCCAACAACATCATGAGATGTCATACCAACAGGTTTATAAATATTTAGAAAACCAAACATCAACCCTTATATTTACCCCACCTCTATATTTCGCCTCTTGAAATCTTATCAATAAGTTCGGTTACTCTTGAGCCTTGTTCGAGCGCATCAGTATATACAAATCTTATTTCAGGGGTTAATCTTAATCTGATACGTTTTCCAACCTCATATCTGACCTTTGAGGTACTTTTTTCTATAATTTCTTTATCTTTTTCAACCTGTTCAGGGCTTCCTAATACACTATATTTTACTTTCGCATAAGAATTATCGTGTGTTACCTCTACATCAACAATAGAAACAACTCCACCTAAACCTCTGATTTCTTTTCTTAAAATATCAGAAATTTCTCTCATTAATTCTTTTCTTACACGTTCATTTCTTAATGTCATATTAAAATTACCTTATTCATAATCATATTATAACAAAGAAAGTTTTTTTTACAAAGTGCATCAAATGGAACTATTTATGCTTAATCTCTTTGTTTCAACTCAATGTCATATCTGCATAATAAACACCCACTTTGTTTGGGAATTTTTGTAGGTTGTGTGAAACCCAACTAATATATTTACCCCTACATTTACCCCTACATTTACCCCTGCCTCTATTCGAGTTCGGTACGTTCAATTTCTTCCGTCTTCATAAATTCAATGATATCTCCTTCTTCAACATCATTAAATTTAACGAATGAAATACCGCATTCATAACCTTGGGCAACTTCTTTAACATCATCTTTAAAGCGTTTAAGCTGATCAATACTTCCTGAGAATACTTCCACACCGTCACGTTTAACGACAGCTTTGTTGTTACGATTGATTTTACCTTCAGTAACATAACAACCTGCAATCTTAATAGTCTTACCGATTGTAAATACCTGTCTGACTTCTGCTGTACCGACAACAACTTCTTTTGTTTCAGGTGAAAGAAGTGAAATCATAGTCTTTTCGATATCTTCTAAAATTTGATAAATGATATCATATTTCTTAATAGTTACATTTTCTTTTCCGGCAGCAATCAAAGCATTGTTATCTTCTTTAACACCAAAACCTAAAATCAAAGCACTTGATGCTGATGCAAGCATAACATCTGCTTCTGAAATATCACCAACACCAACGTGAATAATTTTAGTAACAATTTCTTTAGATTCAAATTGAGCAATAGCTTGAGAAACAGCTTCGGCAGAACCATAAGTATCAGCCTTAATAATAAGGTTAAGTTGTGGAATTTCTTCTTCACCAACACCTGTTGCACCGCTTTCTTTTCTGATATGTGCAGGCAACATTGCATCAAGCCTTGATTCTCTAGCTTTCATTTGACGTTCTGCTACAATTGCTTTCATTTCTTTTTCGTTTTGAACAACTTCAAAATACTCTCCCGGAGATGGAACTTCAGACAAACCGAGCACCTCAACAGGAGTAGATGGTTCAGCCGATTTAATTCTTTCGCCCGAGTCGGATAATAAGGCTCTCACACGTCCGCAGGCAGTACCTACAACAATACAGTTTCCTGCTCTTAACGTACCGTTTTGAACTAACAATGTCGCAACAGGGCCTTTACCTTTGTCTAAGTTAGCCTCAATAACAACACCTGAAGCCTCTGCTTTAGGATTAGCTCTCAAATCTTTCAAATCTGCTAATAACCAAATATATTCTAACAAATCATCAATACCTGTTCCTTGGAGTGCGGAAACTTTAACAGTAATTGTATCTCCGCCCCATTCTTCAGGTATAAGATTATGTTCAGTTAATTGAGTCAATACTCTGTCAGGATCAGCACCGGCTTTATCTATTTTGTTAACTGCAACAATAATAGGCACTTCTGCAGCTCTTGCGTGGTTAATTGCTTCAATAGTCTGAGGCATTATGCCGTCATCTGCCGCAACAACCAAAATTGCAATATCAGTTGCTTTTGCACCTCTTGCACGCATTTCCGTAAATGCTTCGTGACCCGGAGTATCAACAAATACAATTTTCTTTTCTTTTTTGTTATCAAGATAAACAGTATATGCACCGATGGATTGTGTTATACCACCAACCTCTGTTGATACAATCTTATGTTTTGATGCTCTGATGCTGTCAAGCAAAGTAGTTTTACCGTGGTCAACGTGACCCATGATACTGACAACAGGAGCACGTTTTTTGAGTAATTTTTTATCTACTTCGGTAAACTGTTTTTTAATTTCTTCTTTCTTTTCTTCTTCTGCAATATATGCTTCTAAATCTTCTTCAAGAACTTCAAGATCATATTCTGCACAAACTTTTTTAATAACATCAACATCAATAAGTTGGTTAACGGTTGCCATAACACCTTGGAACATAAGGAATTTTACAATTTCAGCAGGTGTTTTATGAATTTTATCAGCCAATTCACTGATAGTCATTGCTCTATCAACTACTATTGATTTTACTTCTTCAACCTCTTCTTCTTTAACAACTTTTTTCTTATGGTGTTGAGCCGCTGCTTTTTCTAAAGAGATTCTTTCTTGTTCTTCTTTTTTAGAATTGAAGTCTTTATCTTTTTTTCTGTCGTTTGACGAACCTTTTTTCTTTGAGAAACCTTTATTTTCATAAATATCCTGAGGGATAATATGACGTTCTATAGGACGTTTTGGTTTTTCATGCTTTTGATTATCGGTATTTTCTGTTGATGGTTTAGAGTCCTCGTTATTTTTAAATTCTTTTTTAGGTTTAACCTCGACAACCTTTTGAACAGGTTTTTTGCCATGACCTTGCTGTACAATTTCAACACGTTTAAGAGGAACACGTTTTACAATTTCCAATCTGTTAACGGGCTCTTTTTTAACTACTTCTGCCTGTTTACGTTCAACTTTTTCGACTTTAGGAGTTTCTTTTGCAGACTTTTCCTTATTCGTTTTGGCTTCATTTGCGCCATTTGCTCCTTCGGCAGGAGGATTATCTTTTTTCTTCTTAACAATAAACGCCTTTGGTTTTTTACTTGGGAGCTTTGAACCACCGGCGATAAAGTCTTTTAATTTTTGGATTTGAAGAGGGGTAACAACATTAGAGTGTGATTTGACGTTAATTGAGAGAAGTGCAAATTTTTCAAGCACCTCTTTACTTGTCAAACCAAGTTCTTTTGCTAATTCACTTACTCTAATATTCTCGTCCATTAAGTAATCCTTTTAAATCCGCGGATGTCTTGAGAGCTCTGTTTAATTTGTTTTTCTTCAACGCACTCTCTTGACATTCTTTATTATAGCAAAAATATGCAGATCTGCCAAATGTCTTAGAATTGGGCTCTATTACTATGTTTCCGCTATTATGTTCTTTTGTTATTTTTATCAATTCTTCACGTGGTTTAATTTTACCACATCCAATACATTTTCGATTAACCATTTTTTACCTATCTTTATTCTAAATGGAAAAGAGGTAAATGCAATAAAATGCAAATGAAATTCCTTATTTTTTATCCGTATTGTGTTCTTTTACATATTGTTTTATTAAAGTTGTTCCTAAATTACCTGCCGTTCTGTTTTGTTCTTCAGCTAATTTTTTAAACTGCTCAAATGTTTCTATATCAACTAATAAAACAAATCTCTTTTTCTCACTTGTTACCATAATATATGTATTTTATTACAATTTTATTACAACAACAATTGCAATATAATTGTAATTATGTTACAACTAAATTACACATAAAAATAAGGGGCAAAAATGGAAAATGAAAAAAGTTTAGCGACAATGAATCAGCAAGTATCAGCGAAATTACTTGAATCTATGTATTTATTGGATATTTTAGAAGATTTGCTTGAAGGAAATGCAAAGGAATCCATTATTCTATCATTGGTTATAAAAAATATTGAATTCTCTTTTGATGAAATATCCGAATGCAGAAAAATAATTTCATAGGAGTAAAAATTTTGACACTAATATAACAAACTGTTTTGACATTATATTGTATAATGTCAATTCGTTTTAAATATATTTACCCCTTTACCCCTATACACTTGTTTGGGCAAGTTTTTCCAGTTTTAATTTTTGGTCATATTCGGTTAACAAATCGAGTAACTCATCCATGTCACCGTCGATAACAGTCCATACATTCAGGTTATGACCGATACGGTGATCTGTTAAACGACCTTGAGGGAAATTATACGTTCTGATGCGTTCACTTCTGTCACCTGTTCCGACTTGAGAACGACGTAAGTCAGTAACTTCCTGCATTTGTTTTTGGACTTCCAAATCGTACAATTTTGCTTTCAAAATTTCCATAGCACGTTCTTTGTTTTGAAGTTGTGAACGCTCTTCCGTACAGAAAATCATAATACCTGTAGGTTTATGGAAAAGTCTTGCGGCAGTTTCTACTTTGTTTACGTTTTGACCGCCCGCACCGCCTGAACGTGCAGTAGACATTTCGATATCTTCTGGTTTAATTTCAATTTCAACATCATCAACTTCAGGCATAACCGCCACTGTTGCAGTTGATGTATGTACTCTTCCTTGTGATTCGGTTTCAGGAACACGCTGAACTCTGTGCACACCTGATTCATATTTCAATCTTGAATATACCGCATCACCCTTGATAGAAATAATTATTTCAGAATAACCGCCTGCTTCACATTCTGTTTTTGAAAGAACTTGTGTTTGCCAGCCCTGTTTATCTGCATATTTAAGATACATTCTTGTTAAATCGCCTGCAAAAATGTTTGCTTCATCACCACCTGCGCCGCCTCTGATTTCAAGCATAATATCCTTGTCATCCATCGGGTCACGAGGAAGAAGAAGAACCTTCATTTTTTCTTCATATTCAGGAAGTTTTGCCTCATTTTCTTCCATTTCTGCTTTCAGAAAAGATTTCATTTCTTCATCTTTTTCTTCGTGTATAAGTTGTTTTGCATCTTCTATTGCATCTACAGCTTCTTTCCATTTGTAATATAATTCTACGGTTTCTTCCATTGATTTTCTTTGTTTTGATAAATCACGGAACTTTTTATAATCTTGAATTACTGCAGGATCAGATAATACAACACCTAATTCGTTGTATTTTTTCTCTATCTGCAATATTTTATCTAACATGTCTTTCATAATTTATTTCCCTTTATATTTATTATATCAGAAAAAAAGAGGGTTACTAAAAATTCAAAAACTACGTAACTAATTCTTTATCTCAAATAACTCTTTTAATATTATTTTATTATTACCTTTCACCTAAATTTTTAATCTTTATAAATAAAACATAAGAAATCTGACCTATCCAATTGAATGGTTGTATTATAATCCTATTATTTTCTAAATTATTATGATTTAATTTTAAGGTTTGACTTTTTTTGCAATAGATTTGAGTTGTTTTTTCAAACTATCAGTTAACACGCCGTTGTCTTTAAAGAATTTTTCATAAGCCATACTGTCAGCTTTAAATTGACGTGTTGCGATAATTCTGTCGTGATCAAGTTCAAAAGAAGATGTGATGCCGCGGGAACGCCATTCTCTTATTTTGTTATATTCTTCTTGGTTTGCATCAAAATTTCTTTTTGTTATTCCTAAATCTTTTGTTTTGTTATCTAAGGAATGAGTCACTTTTTTGTAATCAATTTGTTTTTCATTTGGTCTCATATTTCGCGCAATATTATTAAATTCTTTTACTTTAGTCGAATCCTGCGCAAGTATTGTGCCTTCAAATACATTTCTGTATGCAACAGAATCCAGTGAAGATTGTGCTTGAGAATCTTTAAGATAACCCACTTTTTTATCAATATTATTTATTATTTTATCGTATTCAGTCATTGGTTTATCTGCCATAAGTTCAGATAAAACTTCACGTCTTGATTGTTCTGTTTGAGAATGTGTATCACTATTACAACTTGATAATGAGATAGATGTTCCGATTATTGCAGGTGCAACTAATGATTTGATGTAATTCATTTGTGATTTCCCCTTTTTGTTTTGATTGATTAACTTATTAAAAATAATAATATTGCTGATTTGAATAGCTTAGGCTTAATTTTATAATAAAGCAAATTATAAAGCAAGATAAATTATGGCATTTATATAGATTGTTACATAAGATAATATGTAAATATAATAGGTTGTGGTAAATCTATGAGTTGCCGCAATCTAACAATAAAAAGATGCGGCAGATTTTAAATCTGTCGCATCCTACGTCTATTTATTTTGTTGGGTGTCACCCAACCTTTTATTATAATTCAGGTAAACTTAGCGAATTATTCGCCTATATTATTTACCTCAAACATTTAGCCCTTTTATATAAGGTAAACTAGACAAATTTATTCGCCTAAACATTTACCCCTTTCTTCGTCAGAAACGCCTTTGATAGTAAGGTTAACTCTGCCACGTTCGTCGATTTTGATAATCTTAACGACTACTTCATCGCCGATGTTTACGTGTGGTTCGATAGAGTCAATTCTTTCGTTGCAGATTTGAGATATGTGTACCATACCGTCTTTTCCGCCGCCGAGCTCTACAAATGCACCGATAGGGATAATTCTAACTACTTTACCTTTTAGAACCATACCAACTTCAGGCTTGAAAGTTATATCTTTAATCATTTTGATAGCGATTTGAGCACCTTCCTGATCGTTAGATGTGATTGTTACTACACCACTATCTTGGATATCAATTTCAGCACCTGATGCGTCAATGATTTCTCTGATTTGTTTACCACCAGGTCCGATAACTGCTCCGATATCTTCTGTTGGGATAGTCAAAGTAGTTATGCTTGGTGCATAAGGTGACATAGGTCCCGGTTCTGTAATTGCCTTTCTCATTTCGCCTAAGATATGTAATCTGCCTTCTTTAGCTTGGAATAGGGCACGTCTTAAAGTTTCGTTAGGGATACCTTTTGCCTTCATATCCATTTGAAGAGCGGTAATACCGTCATCGTTACCTGTAACTTTGAAGTCCATATCGCCTAAGAAGTCTTCAATACCTTGGATATCAGTAAGAACAACAGGTTCATAACCGTCTTCTTTAATCATACCCATTGCAACACCGCCAATCATACATTTTACAGGAACGCCTGCGTTCATCAAAGCCATTGAAGAACCGCAAGTTGAACCCATTGATGTAGAACCGTTTGATTCTAATACATCAGATGTAACACGGATTGTGTAACCAAATTCTTCTTGTGATGGTAATGCAGGAATGTTTGCTCTTTCTGCCAAATTACCGTGACCAACTTCACGTCTTCCAGGGCCTCTTAGAGGTTTAACCTCGCCTACTGAGAATCCAGGGAAGATATATTTGTGCATATAAGTTTTTTCTGTTTGAGGATCAACACCGTCTAACTCTTGTTTCATTGCAGGACCTGCTAAGGTTGCAACAGAAAGGATTTGTGTTTGTCCTCTTGTGAATACTGCAGAACCGTGTGCTCTAGGGATAACTCCAACTTCGCACCAAATAGGTCTGACTTCGTTATATTTACGTCCGTCTGCTCTGACTCCTTCATCAAGAATCATTGCACGCATAACGTGTTTTTCTGCTGCTTTAAATTCTTCCGCAACAAAGTCGATTCCTGTTTCTTCAATGATTTGTTTAATGTAATCATCTTCAGGAAGAGCATCAATTTTTTCTTTAACAAGTTTTTTAGCCTCTTCAAGTTTGTCTTGTCTGTATTTTCTGTCAAAATTGTGATAAGCATCGTGAATCATAGCCCCTGCGGTTTCTTCAATAATTTGAGCAATTCTTGAAGTATCGTAAGGGTTTACAAATTCTTCTTTTTCAACTCCGCATTGTTTAGCGAACTCAACTTGTGCCTCACATTGTTTTTTGATTTCTTCTTGAGCGAAAGCAACTGCGTTCATAATATCGTCTTCTGTAACGAATTTGCAGCCTGCTTCAACCATGATAACGCTATCGTGTGTACCTGCTACAACGATATCAAGATCAGATGCTTTAGCTTGTGCGTGAGTAGGGTTAGCGATGAAATTACCGTTTTCATCACGTGATACTCTAACTGCACCGATAGGTCCTTCAAATGGAGCACCTGTTAGCATCAATGCACATGATGCACCCAACATTGCCAATGTATCAGGTTGATTTTCTTGGTCATAACTGAATAATTGAGCAACGATTTGGATGTCGTTTCTATATCCTTTAGGGAAAAGCGGTCTGATAGGTCTGTCTATCAAACGTGATACAAGGATTGCCTTGTCACTTGCTTTACCTTCTGAACGGTTGTAACCCCCGGGGATACGACCGATTGATGACATTCTTTCTTCATAATCAATTAGAAGTGGGAAGAAGTCTATCCCAACTCTAGGTTCTTTACTAACTACTGCGTGAACGAATAACATTGTATCGCCACATCTTACTGTAACACTACCATTAGTAGATTGTGCATACTTGCCTGTCTCGACTGTAACTAATTTACCCCCGATTTCAAGCTGCATTGTCTTTGTTTCAGGTATCATTTTTTTCCCTCTTTCTTCGGCTACTCGAAAGCCGAATTTCTTCTTTTTATACTTTCTTCTTACATTTATAATTATACTTGAAACATATTTTATTTGTACAGTATTTAGTAATTTATTATGTTTGTTGTGAAGGGTCAATGTTATGACGTTTGTACGTTCCTACTTTATCTATTGCCGGTCCTACGTATTTATCAATAACATAATGTTCTACAAATTTATCAATAGGTTTTGCCATAATTGATAATGCCAATAAACCACCTATTGATTTTAAAATTCTATTATTGAACATTCTTCCTTTTTCAAGTTTCCTTACGGCATCAAATGCTAAACTTTGTTTTTCTGAAGTAGCTACATTTTTTGCTGCTTTTGAGAATTTGTTGAAAGCTTTTTGTGAAAAATGTTCAGGTTTAACACCGTCAAGCAATTGTTGTCTATCATCAATCAATCTGTCAACAACTGCGCTTGTATATTCTTTAACTTTTTCTTCGGTTGGTTTTCTTGAGAAGAATTTTGTGACCGTATTTATTGCTTTTGCAATTTTACTATCGCCTTTATGCGTTCTTCTGTGTTTAAGAATTTCATCAAATTGATTGTGTAAAGACTCTTTGTAAGCTTCTTTATTGACGTGTCCTGATTCATCTAAAAATGCTTTATGTTCTCCTGCTTTCATTGAATTGATTACAACATCAGATATTTTTTCTCTGTTTGTTAAAGAAAGTCCGGATTTAGAAAAAGTAGCAGTTTTATCAACAAGGAATTGTCCTGTTTTAACAGCTGCCGTCGGCAGGAAAACACTCGCTAACATTTGTGTTACAAACTGTTTTGAAGCTCTGCCCTTGCTTGGATCTTGATTTGCGTATTCATCTTGTTTATATTTATCTGCAATATCTGCACCGATGTATCCGATTGCAGGTAACCACGATAAATTAGCAAGCATTGGACTTAAAGGCCGAATGGCTTCTCCTAATTCATTTGTATATCCTAACGCTCTGATAGGCATTTCTGCATAGATATCTCTTCTTCTTGTTTTAGGAGTCTCTTCTTGCTCACTTTTAAACGAAACTTTATTGATTTGATTTTGATTCATGAAATAATTTCTGCTATTCATGTTATCAAATCTTGATGCTATATTTACCAAGTCTATTCCTTTCCCACACACATTTCAAGATACGTTCACATAGGATAAATTTCCTCAATATTCATTTTTGCCTAATTTATGTTAAATGTTTACAAAAATGATGGATTTTGTTACATAATACTATGTGTATTCAACATCCCAAGTGTAAATCTTATTAGTACATTTTTACCAAATTACGTACTTCTTTTAAAATTTTACCGGCTTCTGTTCTTGCCTTGTGATTACCATTTTCTAAGATTTCTTTAACTTCATCAATATGGTTTTCGTAATAAGCACGTTTTTCTCTTATTTCGGCAAATCTTTCGTTAATTTTCGCACCTAATTCACGTTTGCATTGAGCGCATCCTCTTAAACCCTGTTCACATTCCGAACGAACAGTTGAGATTTCTTGTTCTGTGCCAAAAATCTTCCAATATTTGAATGCTACTTCGCATTCATCAGGGTGACCTAAATCGTCTTTTCTAAGTCTGCTTCTGTCTGTAATAGCACTCATAATTTTCTTTGATGTAATTTCTGCCGTGTCGGAAATTTTGATATCATTATTGAAGGATTTACCCATTTTATTTCCGTCTAAACCACAAATTAAAGAGCAAGCATTCAATTTTGGTTGAGGTTCATTAAAGAAATCAGTGTTATATACATTATTAAATCTTCTTGCAATATCTCTTGTAAGTTCTACATGTGCAACCTGATCAATTCCTACAGGAACAAAATCAGCATTGAACATAAGAATATCCGCAGTCATTAAAACGGGATATCCCATTAAACCGTATCCGATTTGAGAATTTGTACCTTCTTTTGATTTAAGTATTTTTGCCATATCTTTCAAAGTCGGATCTCTTTCTACCCAATTTTGTGGGGTTATCATACTTAAATACAAATGTAATTCAGCGATTTCAGGTATGTGTGATTGTACGTAGATTGTTGATTTTTCAGGATCAATTCCTGATGCCAGCCAATCCATTGCAACATTAAGCACATCTTGTCTTAAATCGTCTGTCTTATCATATTTTGTAGTTAAAGCGTGCCAATCCGCAACAAAGAAATAACAATCAAAATCTTTTTGCAATTGAACCCAATTATCAATTACACCAAGATAATGTCCTAAATGGAGTTTTCCTGTAGGTCGCATTCCTGATACTATTCTTTGTGCCATAGCTTTCTCCTTCTACGTTCATTTATTATAGCATGAAAAATCAGAAATAGTTTTTAAAATTTTATTTAATTTATAAATTATATATCTATTGTCCGATAGAATTGGCAAATTCTTTATAAACATTCATCCTGTAATCAAAAGCAGCATTTGATGTATTAAAAATATTATTATAGCTGCTTTCTAAATCACCATAAGTAGTACGGTTTTCACTTTTCATCATTTGATCATGAGTGTTTGTATATGGTGACAATGGAAATATATCTGCCATTTGCATATATGTAGGTAATCTGTAGCTTATATCTTCATAAGCATTGAATGCATTTTTAATTCTGTTTAATCTTGTTTCAAAATTCAATTCGCCGTGGTCGTTATCGTCAGAAATAATAGGGCCTGCTGCATATTCATCATTCCAGCGCTGTTTTTTAAATTCGTGCATAACACTATCAAAATGGTCTGCTTTACCCCAATCATTTCCTGCTGTATAGCCTAAATCATTAAATCTTGAATCATCAGTACATTTTTCTCCAATAATGGAAATATCATTTCTGCCTGTTTTTTCTCTGATTTGTTGAGTAATATATTGCATTTGTTGATAGTTAGGAACTCTTCCGTGTCCGCAATAATTACCCATATCATAATCGCCAACGTGTTTTGCACTGTCTAAAAATATTGCATCAAATCCTAATTCAACAGCCCAGCAACAAGCATCAATAAAAGCTTTTTCGTCTTTATCCCAATTGAAAGGTCTGCCTTGAACAGTCATTTGACCTTCAGATAACGGCATTCTGAAACCTGTTTTTAACCCTCTGATATGAGCCAAATCATTAAATGCTTTGACCTGTTCATCAGCACCCATTCTCTGGCCGCCACGTTCAAGATTTTTTGATAATAAATTATGTGATATTCCTGAATGTAAATCTACTGTATATAAAGAACGGTCGCCTGTTTTGTTATCATCGTGGTTTCCCATTGTCGGATATAATTGGGATAATATTATACAATTTGCCCAGCTTTTGCCTGATGGCGGTATTGCAGGCAATAATTTTATAACATTAAGCAAACCTTCCTGTTTTTCATTACCCTGAGTCATTGCAACAGTTCTTGGGTTTATTTCTATATAATTTGCTCGTCTGCCCCATTTATCTCCATAATTCGGAGATAAAATATACCCAGGAATTTCAAAATGGTTATTTAAAGTGCAAATGCTTTGAATTGCCTGTTCAGGGGTACGTTTTAGCAAATCTTCAGGGTTTGTTGTTACCCATTTTTTACCGGATAAAGTATTATATGTTCTGTAATCTGTTTCATCATCTCTGCATATATTATTTCTGCCTGTAAGTATCCAAAACAGTTTCTTCGCAGGTTGTTGGTCGCCGTAATACCCGCCAAAATTAATTGATGCTTTATTATAAGCAGCAATATTATTCAAACCGCTTTCGTTATATGAACGGTTTTCTTTTGGTGCAGAATCTTTCTTGTCAGCTGTTCGCGCGTAATTATTTAAGCCGACCTGATTATGATGATTAATCTTCATATCTATATAAAAACATGATATAAAAAATTTTTGCTATTGAAATTAATGATTAAACAATAACCTCTTCAACTCCTTTTGAGATAAATCTTAAATCATTTTTTATCCAGTAGCCGTCGAGTGGTTCTGCTTTTTGGTTTAACATAAAATAAGTTGAGCCTGAGCCTGACATAATAGAATCAGGGTAAATATTTTTTATTGTTTGTAATTCTTTATAATCATTGAAAACTGCTGTTTCCAAATCATTGTAAAGGAACTGTCTCAAATCAGTTCCAATCATAATGGCATCAATCATTTTATGGGTATAATCATATTTTGGTTTATTTTCCATTTGAGAATATTTTGTATATGCTTCTTTTGCGCTTATGCCAAGATTGATTGGTTTTATCAAAGATACATTATAATCTCTGAAAGGAAGTTTTTTTATAACTTCTCCTCTTGATGTTGCGAGCAGACAACCGCCTTCTAAACATACATTCAAGTCAGAGCCGAGTTGCTCGCACAACTTGTGTAACTTATCTTTTGGTATAACTTCATCAAATATTTTGTTCAGACCGTAGAAAGTACCTGCAGCATTTGTGCTACCGCCTGCCAAACCTGCTGATATCGGTATATTTTTTTCGATATTTATATTTACTCTGAATTTTTGTTCTGCAAAATAGGAATCTTCATAACTTGATAAAAAATCAAAAAATAGTTTTGCAGCTTTATAGACTAAATTTTTTTCATTGTATGGAATTTCATCACTTGTACCAAAAAGAATAATTTCCTCTTTATCACTTTCTTCAACGGTGATTGTTAAATAGTCATATAAATCTATTAGCTGCATAATACTTTGAATATTATGAAATCCGTCTTCTCTTTTGTTCACAATTTCAAGAGTTAAGTTTATTTTCGCAGGTGTTTTTACAATTATTTGATCCATAATTAACATTATAACTTAAATAAAAAACAAACAAAAAATTTTAATAAAATTAGGTATTGTTATGTAAATTATAGTTTATCGAGCGCAGCTCGATAAACAAATGGAAAATGGATAATTGAAAATTGAAAATTTCTTTACAGCCTGACGGCTG
>OMPX01000131.1 GCA_900313115.1 uncultured bacterium | reverse complement strand
GTATCCCCAACAACTGTTGCTTCATGCAGCGGTGTGCCTTTTTCTGCCATATCGACTTCTACAATCTTTTTCGCATTATCCCAGCATCCGCCTGCATTTGCCATAAATACTGCTTGGAATAAGCCAAATACGGCAATTGCAATAAGATAACTAACGAAGAATGATACAGGAATTGCACTTGTCCCTTCAGGTGCTGATAAACAAGCAAGTGCCAAAGCAAATGAGAATAATGCAACAAAGATATTTACCATACCCTTTTGTGCGTATTGAGTACAAATCTTAACAACCTCTTTTGAATTAGAAAGATTAGCAGATTTATCATCTTCTTCACCTAACTTAATATGGTGTTTAATATACTCAACTGCTCTGTATGCACCTGTTGTAACAGCCTGCATAGATGCTCCTGAGAACCAGTAAATAACCGCACCACCTGCAATAAAGCCAAGAAGTGTGTATGGATTTAACAAGTTCAGAATAAGTTCAGGCTTGATTCCCAATACGTTTTGGATAACCAAAATCAATGAGAAAATCATTGTTGTTGCACCAACAACCGCTGTACCAATAAGTACAGGTTTTGAAGTTGCTTTAAATGTATTGCCTGCACCGTCATTTTCTTCTAAGTATCTTTTTGCATTCTCAAAATCAGGGTCGAAACCATACTCTTCCTTGATTTTTTCATTTACCCCAGGGATTTCTTCGATTAAAGAAAGCTCATAAACTGACTGAGCGTTATCTGTTACAGGGCCATAAGAGTCAACGGCAATTGTAACAGGTCCCATACCTAAGAAACCAAATGCAACAAGACCAAACGCAAATACTGACGGATAAATCATAACATCTGCAGGAATAAAGGTACTTGCAAAGTATGCTAAGCCCATCAATAATACAACTATTGCACCAATCCAGAAGCCTGAGAAGTTACCTGAAACTATACCTGAAAGGATAGTTAAAGATGCTCCGCCTTCTTTCGATGCAGTTACAACTTCGTTTGTATGTTTTGCTTTTGGTGAAGTAAATAATTTTGTAGCTTCAGGAATTAATGCTGCACCTAAAGTACCGCAAGAAATAATTACTGATAATACTAACCATAAATTATTACCTAAATCAGCCAATAAGTAATGGCTTACACCAAATGTCATAGCGATTGATAAGATTGAAGTAATCCATACAAGATTAGTTAATGGAGCTTCAAAATCAAATTTTGGGGTAAATTTAGCATAAGCCTTTGTTACTACCCCATTTATCCAATATGAAATAACTGATGTAATAATCATAAGGAATCTCATAACGAAAATCCATGTTAATAATTGAACTTGATGTTCCGCCCCTGCAACTGCAAGCAAGATGAAACTAACAAGAGCAACACCTGTTACACCGTAGGTTTCAAAACCGTCAGCAGTAGGTCCTATCGAATCGCCTGCGTTATCACCTGTACAGTCAGCAATTACACCAGGGTTACGAGGATCGTCTTCTTTTATACCAAACTGAATTTTCATTAAGTCTGAACCGATATCGGCAATTTTGGTAAAGATACCACCTGCAACACGAAGAGCAGATGCACCTAAACTTTCGCCGATAGCAAAACCGATAAAGCAAGCACCTGCGATATTACCAGGAACAAATAACAAGATGATTAACATCATAATAAGTTCAACAGAAACAAGTAATACACCAATACTCATGCCTGCTTTCAAAGGTATGTTCAAAATGTTTAAAGGATTACCTTTAAGGGCAGTAAATGATGTTCTTGAGTTTGCAAGAGTGTTCATTCTGATACCAAACCATGCAACAGAATAAGAACCTAAAATACCAATCACAGACCATCCCAAGATAATCAATACGTTTGTTACATTCATTTCTTCTAAGAAACCGAAATAGAATGCAATACAAAGCCCGATTAGAGCCTCTAAAACTAATAAAAACTTGCCTTGTTGTACAAGATAAGTTTTACAAGTTTCAAAAATTGTGTTACCGACATTTGCCATAGCTTCGTGGACATCGATTCTTTTAACCTTTAAGAATTCAATAAATCCGAATATCACACCAATCACAGACACAATCAAACCAATAATCAAAAGGTTATAGCTGTCTAAAGATGTTGCTTTAATATTCGGAACAACCAAATCAGCTTCACTTGCAAAAGTCGGAATAGAGCCAAGTAATAATGCTGATAATGAAAGCATTATCTTTGACAAAGAAAATAATTTCTTCATAGCTTCCCTCCTACTTATTTTTTACAAATAAACACTTTTATCAATGTTAAACCTATTATATTAAATTTTTTACTACGTTGCAATAGGTCATATATATGTAATTTTTAAGCAAAATATTAAATAAAGCCAAAAACGTAAAATATTATCGACTATCCTAAAACACAATTAGAGTGCATGTTACAGAATGTTACAGAATTTGTAACATGTGAAATCAGGGCTTTTGAGATAACTTTATATTTATAAGAGATACTAAGATGGAGAGCTATATATGCCGGGTTCCGTAAGTAACAATAATGTGCACAAAGTGTATGCACAACAAGATGGCAACAAAGATGAAAAAGTCGTTTTATCAGAAGCCAAAAGTGATATAGAGAGTGCCAGTGTTTTCACTCAAACAAAAAATGCACAAGCTGACATCATAAAAACAAATACAACAGGCATATTTAACAATGTTCCTGATACTTCTGTTACTCAGACTGTCGCAAAATACTTAAACGGAACATCATTGGCACAAATACTTGAAAATAGTATCACATCAAAATTTGATACAATTCAATATGCGTCACAAGAAGTTCATTCAAGTGAATCAGATGTAGGCTATCACAGTGACGGGGATGCGCAAACAGATGCATCAGAAGAGGCTATATCCCGAAATACAACAGGATACAGTCAAGCATTGACAGCTGAAATCAAAAACAAAATTGAAGCACAAGTTAAAGAAATCGCTGATGAAGCCAAAGCAAAATTTGAATCAAAATTAAGTACTGCTATCAAACAGGCAAAGAGTGAACTGGTTAAAGGAAAACAAGAAGACACATACGCAAACACTGAAAAAGAAAAAGGTAAAGAGTTTGACGGAGCCGTGCATACATACACAAGTGCATCGCAAGGCAAAAAAGATGTAGGCTCTGCGGGATATGAGGCAACCTACGCAACCTTAGCTAAAGAAAAAGGATTCAAAGTAAAAATAAGAAATGTAGACGGACAAGATCTTAAAGTAATCAGCTATAAAAAAGGCGGCGAAACAAAACATGTAATCATTGATGATGAAGGTAATATTCATGAGCTTAATGAAACAAAATCTTCTTTATTCCGCAAGAATTCTTATTTAACGGATGAAGGCTTGGACGCAATGCGAGATGCCACAGGAAACAATAATTTAGAGGCAAAAGATGTCAAAATCTTAAAAAGAAAAACAACTGACGCAGATAGTGGAACAACAAGTAAAGAATCTATTGCAGTTGTCAAACAGCAGGACGGAAAACATCGTTATTCGGTCACAAACGATGCACCCGATGGAGGCTATGTTGATAACAGTATATCTGTAAACGAAGCAGTTATTACAAGAGACGGTTTATTTAGAAAGAAACAGTTTGTTTCAGGCGACTCAGTCGGAACGATTATGCGTAACGGTGGAACAGCTGTAAAACAAAATGGACACAGAACAATCCAATACGGTAATAATAACATAGTTGTTGACAATAACGCAAACGATCGGAATAACTCTATTCAAAGCACAGCAAGTAGTATCACTCAACGACTAAATCAAGAAGCTATCGTAAACAATTTAACAACAGCTTTAGGTAAACTTGGATATTTGCTTGAGGTAGAAGATGAGAATAAAGTAACTCTTACAAATACAAAAACTAATAAAATAATACCTGAAGTACAAAATTTAAAACAAGCTCAAGAATTCTTAAATGACGCGATTTCTGACAAAAACAGAGAAGAAACTATTACGCAGGACGGAGATCGTGCGAAATATGATGCAGACAAGGTTGACATAAGACCTGATATACCATCCGGCGCAGATAGCGGCTGGACTACAACAACATTTGAAGGCGAAGAAAATGTTAGAATATCACCAAAAGCTAAAAATGTTCACTTCAAACGTTCCGAATGGAATCACAACTGGTCAAAAAATAATCAGGCATTATTAAATAATTTCAAACAAAACGCACATTCTGCAGAAGATGTATTTAACATACTATTGGAAAATTATGGTTTAGACCCTACAAATTATGATTATTCAAAAATAAGGGATGTTCTGATTTCTAACAACCCAAGTATATTTGATAACAACGGACACGTATATAAGGGTGCATCTTTTGCTAAGAGACTTGATTTACCAACAAAAGAAGTAATAGAACAATTATGTAAAAGACCTGATGCATAATATCAAGGGCAAACGCATCAGTTGTCTCTTATAATATATCTATAAGAGGGTGTCTAAGTGAATCGTGACTAAGTAACTAAGAATAATATACTTAGTCATTTAATGACCTGGTCACTTAATCGCTTTATAGTTTATCGGCAAAGCCGATAAACTATAATTTAATCTATAACCTTATGTACAACCGGAGCTATTTGTTTTAAGTCGTTGTATAAGGCATTATATTCATCAGGATATAAAGATTGTGCCCCGTCACAAATTGCATTATCAGCATCGTAATGAACTTCTATTAACAAACCATCACAGCCTGCTGCAACACTTGCTCTGGACATAGGTGCAACTTTATCTCTCAAACCTGTTCCGTGGCTTGGATCTGTAATTATTGGTAAATGACTTAATTTTTTCACAACCGGAATAGCTGATAAATCGAGCGTGTTTCTTGTATATTTTTCAAAAGTTCTTATACCACGTTCACATAGTATAACATTTGGATTTCCGCTTGAAACTATATATTCTGCGGATAACAACCATTCTTCAAATGTTGCCGATAGTCCTCTCTTTAGTATTATGGGCTTTGTTGCTTTTCCCATATCTTTTAATAAATTATAATTTTGCATGTTTCTTGCACCAATTTGAAATACGTCAACATATTTTTCAAACATATCAAGCTGGGAACTATCCATTATTTCAGAAGTAATTGCCATGCCATGGTTGTCTGCAACACTTCTGAACATTTTAAGCCCTTCTTCTCCCAAACCTTGAAATGCATAAGGTGATGTTCTAGGTTTAAATGCTCCGCCACGCATAATTTTTACATTTGATTTTTTTAGTTGTTCAGCAGTTTTGTCTAATTGTTCATAACTTTCTATTGTACAAGGACCGGCTATCAAACCAACATGACCTCCGCCGAACTTTATTCCGTTAACCTCTATAATAGTATCTTCCGGCTTAAAAATTCTGCTTGTAAGCTTATAACCTGAAGAAATTTTTATAACTTCCTGCACTCCGTCTAACAATTCAATATTTCTTGGGTCAATTATTTTTGAACCGACAGCGCCTATGACTGTATGCAACTCACCTTTTGATACGTGTGATTGAAATCCCCTTGACTCAATAAAATTAACAACTCTGTCCACACAATCCTGACTTGCATTTTCTCTCATGATTATAAGCATAATTCTATCCTCTTTTAATAATTTTTTATCTTATTTTATTATAGAGCAAGTTTTTATTTATAACAAATTATGAATAAAACAAAGCAGTTTATATAAAATAATACGGTTTTATAAATAAACTGATTTACAAAAAAAAAGACATATTGTATAATTGATATACAAAGATTAGCCCTATACACGATGGAGGGATATATGAAAGAAGAATTTACAACACAAGCAAGACGTTGGTACGATCAAGACCCTGTTTTATCATCTGCAATGCAAACATTGGAAGAATCAGGTGATGATACGCAGATTAAAATCGCATTGAATCTTATTAAAATTATTACAGAACACAATATTGAAGATTCAAAATATGAAGAAGTATCAGATATCATTACTGCAACAGAAGTTGATTTAGCAACTCAAAAACGCAATCGTTGGTATGATATTGATGAAACAGTCAGAACCGCAATAAGTATGCTACAAAATTGTCCTGAAGAAACAAGACATGCTATTGCTGTAGAAATGGCAAAAATGGTTGTTGAAGAAATCAAAAAAAATGAAGAAGACGAAGAAGATGATGATGAATTAGATTCTGAAGATAATGAAGAATAATAATATATTTATATAACATACTTAATGTAAAGACTATATTTTATAGTCTTTTTTTTTATATTATGAATCTATTCCACAATTGTCTTATAGCCCATATAAATTAATACAAAAGGATTATTTTTGTAACAAAACTTCATAATTTTAGAATGCTTATGTAGACCTTCATTTCATCCGATATAAGAATTATAAGAATAAAATCTGAAGAAAAATATTGAAATTATGATATGTTATTGGTATAAATAAAAAATGACTATGTTAATAGTTCGAAAGTATTATATTTTATAGAAAAGGAATAAAATTATGTCATTACCAAATGTAGCATATTTCTCAATGGAAATAGCATTAGATCAATCACTAAACACATATTCCGGCGGTTTAGGTTTCTTAGCTGGTTCACACATGTTATCAGCAGGATACCTTCAAATGCCAATGGTAGGTGTAACAATGTTGTGGTCATACGGTTATTATGACCAACGAATTGATCATTCAGGAAATGTAGAAGTAGCATATATCAGAAAATATTATGATTTCTTGACTGATATCGGTGTTACTGTAGAAGTCGAAACTTTTGGTGAAAAAGTTAAAGTTAAAGCATACAGAGTAGAACCTGAATTGTTTGGGGCATGTCCTGTATACTTATTAACAACAGATATCGAAGGTAACAGCGAATGGGCTAAGAGAATTTCACACAGACTTTATGACGGTGATGAAAGAATCAGAATTGCACAAGAAACAGTTCTTGGTATTGCAGGTATCAGAGTTCTTCAAAAAGTTGGTTACAACTTTGAGGTTGTTCACATGAACGAAGGTCACGCACTTCCTGCAGCATTTGAATTATTAAGACAACATAACGGTGATCTTAATGAAGTTAAGAAAAGAACTGTATTCACAACTCACACACCTGTTGCGGCAGGTAATGAAGTTCATTGGGTTGATACACTTATGCAAGGTGGTTTCTTCTCAGGTTGTTCAAGAGAAAAAGCTATTGAGCTTGGTGGCGAAAACTTCTCACTTACGGTTGCAGCTTTGAGAATGTCAAGAATTGCAAACGCAGTATCTCAATTACACGGTCTTGTTGCTAACAAAATGTGGGAATGGGTTGACGGAAGATGCCCTATCAGAGCTATCACCAACGCCGTAAACCTTCATTATTGGCAAGATAAGAGAATTACAGGCGATGATTCTGCTGAAAAATTACTTGCTACAAAACGTGAAATGAAAGAAGAATTATTTAAATATATCGCAAACGTAGCAGGTAAAAGATTTAATCCGGATGTTTTAACAATCACTTGGGCAAGAAGATTTGCAGATTACAAACGTGCTTGGTTAATTCTTATGGATAAAGAAAGAATTGAAAAATTACTTAACGAAGATAAATTACAAATCATCTTTGCAGGTAAATTCCATCCGGATGATGTTATGGGTAAAGAAATGTTCAACAAATTATTGAACAAATCTCACTCATTAAAGAATGTTGTAGTTCTTCCTGGTTATGAATTACAGTTATCAGCAATGCTTAAGAAGGGTTCTGATATCTGGTTGAATACACCGCTCAGACCATTTGAAGCTTCAGGTACTTCAGGCATGTCAGCTAATGCAAATGGTGCATTACACTTATCAATCTTTGACGGTTGGACTGTAGAAGGTACATTTGATGGTATAAACGGTTATACTGTTGAATACGAAGGACTTGATGATGAAATGCCATGGGAAGAAAGACATTGGAAAGACCATGAATGTATCATGGATATCATCGAAAACAGAGCAATCCCTACTTATTACAACAATAAGACTGAATGGGCAAGAATGATGAGACAAGCTATCAGAACTGCTGATGCTTACTTCAACTCAGACAGAATGGTTGTAGAATACTATAACAGATTATATAAACCTATTGCTCACGATGATGCAACAACAGGTGAATCAAAGAAAGAAATGAATATTTCCGAAACACCTACTTTTGATGCATGGACATATTCTAATATTAAATAAAAGAATATTTCAAATTCATAAAAAAAAACGAGTCGAAAGGCTCGTTTTTTTTATTCACAAAATGTTTATCGTCTATATATATGATTTTTTGACTTTACTTATTGAAACACCTACAACTAGCTGGTAGCATGTATATTGGAGAGTTTTGTAATTTGACTTTTCACTAAAAATCATTAAAGAAGAAATAGGTAGAACTAAAGAGGGTTAGCTTTATGGGTTTAGCTGCATCACAGGCAAGATATTTATCCTTATCGGCAAGGAAAACAAATGTTGAGTACGAAGGACAACAAATTAACCAACAAAGATTGGCATTGTCTAATCAAAGTGCAGATTTATTTAATCAAATGTTAACTATGTCTGTTCCTACACCGCCTAGCACGACCGATTTTACAAAATTGCAATACTCTTGGAATGACGGTAATATTACCTCTGTTATTGATAATTTTTATCAAATTGGAACTCCAAGTGAAGAATATAATTATATAGTCTCAAGCTATCACTATGAAAACGTGTATACCGGTCAACGTAAATACTTAAACGATCCGCAAGTACAAGCTACAAAAACAAACAACTTTAGTGATTTAACTACCAAAAACTTTACTGTAACAACTTTAGCATATAATCCGGACAAAGATACGTATACATTGACATTAAAAAATGCTCTTAATCAGAAATTTAATGCAATATATAAGCCAAGTGATCAAAATACAAATAAAGACGTGACTGAACAATTAGACTTCATGTTTGCATCTGACAGAATAACAGCCAAAGAAACAGATTATACAAAATTTGTATATGATGAAGCTACTGACAAAATAACGTACAATAGCGCTGCTTATACACCTGTAAATATGAATGATGCTGATGCCGTTAAAAAATTAAAACAATCTTATGGTGCATTGTATGATCCAAATAAAAAATATTATATAAATGGAACAAATTACCTATGTAAAGATGAAATTGACGCAGTTACCGCTACAAAAAACGGCACTATAATTGTAAGAAAGCAAGATAATGAAACATATTATACTGATGGTAAAAATTATATTTCTAAATCAAAAATGAATGAAATCAAGGTTGATGATCCGGCACACAACACTTTGACAGTTAGTACTGCTACAAATAATCCGATATTTGGAGATTATACGTATGTTGGCAACTGTGCCTTGAAAGCAATAACCAGTGATGATTATGAATCAGATATCACTATTGATGCAGTTATCCAGCAGTTACTCAGTGATATGAAGGGGAATGATGGTGACACTGTATGTTATAATAGATTAAAAGCTTGTTTCGATAGTGATGGTAAATATATTAATGGTACGTTATATCAATTTAAAATGGCAGGTAAAACGTATTATACAACTGTTGATGATTTGAACGCTAGTTTGTTAAGTGCATATAGTGAAAAATCTGTTGCGAATAACGGAATTGACAGTCAACAAGATAAATTATCATACTATAATGCCATCTATGTCGAGAAAAAGGTTAATGAAGTAAAAAAAGCATTATTGGAAACTGACGGAAAAGGCAGATTTTCTACAGTTAAATTTGAAGATGATTCTGTTGTATACACATTAAATGTTGAAACAATTAAAGATGATGAAGCATATAATAATGCAATGAATAAGTATTTCTATGAAAAAGATAAATATGACAAACAAATTGCAGATATAAACTCAAAAACAGAAGTAATTCAGGCACAAGACAGACAACTTCAATTAAAACTTGAACAACTCGGTACTGAACAAACAGCTCTTCAAACAGAAATGGAAGCTTGCCAAAAGGTTGTTTCAAAGAATATCGAAGGAAGTTTCAAGACTTTCGGCGGATAATAAAAATATCATTAAATTTTTTCATAAAAAAAACCGATGGGAACATCGGTTTTTTTATACAATTGAATCAATAAAATGCTCAATTTGCTCATCTGTATTAATTCTACCCATCCCCATTGGATTCTTTTGAGGAATAAATCCTAAATGAAATTCATACGAATTAATTGGATTATGCGTTTTTTGCTGTTGTGCTGCAATATTTTTTGTTCTGTTTACAACTTTTGGAGCTACAGCACTTATTTTTTCTACTGCCATTTTTATACCTCATCTTTACACAATACTAACGTAATTATAAAAAATAAAAAATGAGTGGTCAACACCACCCATTTTTTTGTTTACAAATCTATATATTAGCCCAAAGCAGCTTTTACATTTTCAATAACTTTTTTAGTTGCGTCTTCAGGTGTCATTTCTACCTTTTCTCCGGTTTCTCTTGTGACAAGTTCAACCTTCCCGTCAACAACAGTTTTTCCGACAGTAATTCTGTAAGGGAAGCCAATCAAATCTGCATCTTTGAATTTAACCCCCGGACGTTCGTTTCTGTCATCTATGACAACTTCAATTCCTGCTTCTTTTAAGTCATTATATATTTTTTCAGCGACAGACATTTGAGTTTCATCATTTGTTGCAACAGGTACAACAATAGCGTGGTATGGCGCAATAGCTATTGGCCATTTTATGCCCCAATCATCATAATGAGCCTCAACGGCAGCAGCGGCTGTTCTTGAAATACCTATACCGTAACAACCCATAATATATGGCTGTGCCTTCCCGTTTTGATCGAGGTAAACCGCATTCATCGGTTTTGAATATTTTGTACCTAATTGGAAGATATTTCCGACTTCAATTCCTTTTGTAACCTTTAAAGGTTTACCGCATTCCGGGCAAAGTTCCCCTGCTTCAACCAAACGAATATCGGTAAACTTGTCAACCGCAAAATCATTGAGATTTGCACCAACCATGTGTTTATCTTGCTCATTTACACCTACTACAAAATTCTTTAATTTTTTTATTGTATCGTCCGCAATGATTGTTATATCTTTCATTCCGATTGGACTAATGAAACCTTTTGCAGCATTAAACCCTTGTTTTTGCATAAGTTCTTCTATTTCTTCTGCAGTTGCTATTCTGATTTCAATAGCTTCCAATGCATTCATAAGTTTGGTTTCTTCGACTTGTTTATCGCCTCTTATTAGAGCTAGTACAGGCTTACTGTCAGCGATATACACAAGACATTTGCAAATTAAACTTGCAGGAATTTTCAAAAACTCGCACAAATCTTCAATAGAAAAAGTATTTGGGGTATCGACAACTTTCTTTTCTGTTAGACCATATTTACCCCCATCAGTATCAGCCTCAGGCAATTTTGATATTGCGTGATTTGAATTTGCTGAATAATCGCAATCATCACAATAGAATACATCATTTTCGCCTGCATCAGTATCAGTGATAACCATAAATTCGTGGCTTACACTTCCCCCAATTGCGCCACTGTCTGATTGAACCATTTTAGTAGGTAAACCGCAACGATTAAAAATATTCTTATATGCTTGAGCCATATTTTCATATTCTTTATCAAGTTCTTCTTGTGAAGTACCAAAACTGTATGCATCTTTCATTATAAATTCACGACCTCTTAAAAGCCCGAATCTTGGTCTTACTTCATCTCTGAATTTTGACTGAATTTGATATAAATTTACAGGCAATTGTTTATATGATTTTAGAGCGTCTCTTGCAACCGCAGTGATAATTTCTTCGTGAGTAGGTCCAAGACACATTTCTCTATTGTGTCTATCCTTTAATCTCATAAGCTCTTTACCATATACTTCCCATCTGCCTGATTCTTCCCATAACTCTTTTGGTTGGACAAACGGCATTAAAAGTTCTTGAGCCCCCGCTCTATCCATTTCTTCTCTTGTAATATTTTCAATTTTTTTCAAAACTCTCCACATCAAAGGTAAATAGTTATAAACTCCGCTTGTTAGTTTTCTGATAAAACCTGCTTTTACTAAAAATTTATGTGATACAACTTCCGCATCTGACGGAAATTCTCTCAATGTTTGTACAAAAAGTTTTGACATTCTCATAATTATATTTCTCCATTCGATATGACAATTATAGCATGAACAGTTTAATTATTATTTTTATCAAAAAAACTTGTTGCATTTATCATACAATTCGTAAAATATTGTAAATATTTAAAGCAATTTTTTCTCAAAAGGTCAAAAAATATTTGTATATATACTTTATATATATAGGAGATACTATGACGTTTCGTGCTACTTATACAACGACAATAGGTATAAACATGCAGGATTCATACATCCCAATGAGCCAATCATTCGGATACAATCCAATGTTTGGGATGATGACATCTTTAACAAGAGGAATCAGCTTAATTGCGCTTGCAACAATGATGAACAAGGGGCGTACAAACTATTATGCTCCAATGGTACCGTATAATTTCCCCGGAATTGCACAAACGCCGCAATTTGCACCATATAATCCGTTTGTGCAAAATTATTCTGCCCCGCAATATCAATATACACAGACGCAATTTCAACAAGGACCATTACAACAAGGACCGTTGCAACAAGGACAATATACACCTTCAAGCAGTCTTTTTATAGGTGATGTATATATGCCGTCAGCAAGAAGAAATCTTTATTCAAATCCGGGCTTTATAGTTCCTTCGGCAGCAGTTGATAAGTCAAATAATGCTGCAGATAAAACAAAGTATGGCAAAAAAGACTTGGCATTCTGGAAGAATCTTGGATATAACGAAGAAAAGGGAAAGACCCTTTTAGAAAAGGCAAAACGAAGTCAGTATAGAGGAAAAAAACACGAGTGTGTTGCCGTTGTAAAAGAGGCAATCAATGACACGTATTACAATGGGCAATTACATTACCAAAGATTTGGAAAAGCTTGTAATATTGGGGATGAATTTTTATGCCATGATTCAAATTTCAAAAAAGTTATACCTGATTGGAATGCCACAGCAAACGACTTCCCTCCGGGAGCTATCATTGTGTATTATGGAGACAATGGAAGCGGAAACGGATATGTTAGAGGTGATGCAAGAGGACACGGAGAACTTGCTTACGGAGATGGAAGCGGAAAAGGCTTATCAAATTATGATCTTGCTATAAAACCCGATAAAATTAAAGAAGTCTGGATTCCTGTATAATTAAACAAGGCTAAAGTTTCGTTTAACCAATGACCTTGATTTATCGTTATAGGATATATCTTCTCCGTATATTGTGACAAATTTATCAAATCCTGTCATGTATATAGCAGATAATATCTGACTATCGACATTTAACAGTGTTAAATCCGAGAACATTTCAAATATTCTGAAAAAATCATTAACACAGTCGTCAACTCCATCCAAATCAATCACGACAGGCTTATTTAATCTATTTAAAGTAGTAAACATCTCGCATACGTTTAGCTCTGTGATAGTTGGAGTATTTAGGGATAAAACGTAATGCGATTTCATATCGCTTAATTTCATATTCAAATTTTAAGCTTTTTTGCTTAGTTATTTAACTATACAAACATATAATTTTTCTATAACTTTAGTATGGTAAATTATAGTTTATTGGCTTTGCCGATAAACTATAAAGTGTTTAAGTGACTAAGTAAATTTTTAGTTATTATTCACAAATATAAGACATTTTGTCGCTTTGCCGACATTCTTAACTACTTAACTACGTAACATTGAACGCAATTATTTAATATTTTGCTATCTAATTTTATAAATTTAAGATATAATAATAGTGTTAAACTGGGGATAAAATCATGACAACAAAAGAATTAACAAAAGAAGAAAAAACGAATATTTCATCAAAGAGTGAATTAAAGGAGACTCCCGGTGATAGAGCTGCATTACGTGAGCCAAAGTTTTACAATATATGGAGACGCATGTTTCAGTATCTCGTTACACATATTGGTTACACGGTTATGTTTAAAGTAATGTACAGATTAGAAGTTCATGGTAGGGAAAATTTACCAAATCATAATGAGTATATAGCTGCAGCAAATCATTTATCAACACTTGATCCGCCCCTTGTATGCGGTGTGTTAAACAAGGGTGTTGCTTATATGGCAAAAAAAGAGCTATTTAATCATCCGTTGTTAAATTGGTGGTTGAATTGGCTTGGAGCATTTGCCGTAGACAGAGAAAAATTGGGATTTTCCACGGTTAAGACTGCTTTGTCAATTAAACAAACAGGTTGGGTTTTGGGTATATTTCCGCAAGGAACAAGACAAGATGCCGGCAAAATCACGGATGTCACTAAAGGTTTTGCAACAATAGCGAAGAAAACAAAATGCGGAATAGTTCCAATAGGTGTTATAGGAACAGATAGAAAAACTAAAATCCCATTCACAGGTAAAATAATAGTCAGAATAGGTAAAATGATTCCGTATCAAGATGATATTCAAGCAATGGTTGATGAATGGGGACGTGCTATTCAGGAATTAACAGGATACGAGTATATTTCATCTGCGAAATAGTTTTATGGAGAAGGTTTAAATGGATACAAGAAATTATAACAGACGTTATGCAAAAGAATATGGAATCTGGAGAACCATATTTTATAGATTTTTCTTGATTTTGGTTGTATGGACTGTTTCAAAGCTGCAGTATAACCTAAAAGTAGAGGGTAAGAAAAATTTAAAAAGAGGAAAAAAATATATATATACTGCAAATCATACTTCATATCTTGATCCTCCTTTTGTGTCTATAGCAGCAAACAAGACAGTTGCTTATATGGCTAAGCAAGAATTATTTACGGATAAGAATTGGCTTTTAAGATTTGTTGTAAAAATATTAGGCGCATTTGCGGTTAATCGGGAAAAACCTGAAATTGCCACTTTTAAAACTGTTTTAGATATTTTAAAAACAAGTTGGTCATTGGGTATATTTCCTGAAGGTCAAATAAGAAGAACAGGTGTGTTGGAAAATATACAAAAAGGATTTGTAACTATTGCAAAAAAAGCAAAATTAGAAATAGTTCCTATGGGAATTTGCGGTTTTGACGGCTATGCGGGTAAGACTTTATTCCAAAAGCATATTACGGTAAAAATAGGTAAGCCTATTTCTTATGAACTTTCAGAAAAAGAAATTATAGAAGAATGGGCAAAACAAATCTGCGAAATGACAGGTTATGAAAATAAAGTTTTCTCAAATGAAGAAGTAAATGCATAAAATATGGCAAAAAAATTTTTTAGAACCTTTATGTTAAACATAAAGGTTCTTTTTTATGACAATAAATTTTACGGGAAAAGCAAATATTTCATATCTCTCACCTAAAAAGTTTAACAGTCTTATTGATAAAACAGTTATTGAGGTAGGCAGACCTGAAAGATATTGGTTTGAAGAACAACGTACAAGTCTGAATCCAATGTTTTCGAAAGATGCTAATACTTGTTCCATGCTTATTGTAAATGATACAATGATGCATTTAGCACCAGAAAGAGAAGATTTTCGTTTAATGGATAAATTATCTGATTTTATGAAAGAACAAAAAGATAAATATGGAGATTTGACTGCTTTGCTTATCGGCGGGAAAGCTCCTAAACTCTCGAAACAGAGTGCAGAATTATACTCAAATATTGCAAATGTTTTAGAAAAAGAAAAAGCTGATTATTCTATGATATGCGGAAAAACGATGGATTTATTTATGGATAATGTTTATAAAAATGGTAATCATTATACTTTTACTCAGCAAGGCAATGTTGGTTTAGAAGAATTGGTTCAGGAAAAAGATATTACCCCAAAAAAATTGAAAGAAATTTTAAAATATTATTATAAAGATGTGAAAATTTCTAAAAAACATACGTTGGAAGTTTAAATAAAATTTATAAAATATTCTATTTTTTATTTTTTATAAATTCTATATGATAACCAAGTACATCAAGAATATCTTCTACTTCTGAAAATTTAATTGTTTTTCTCGAAAATTTATTAGTAAGATTGTTTGGTTTTATATTTATATTTTTGATTGTTTGAATATCAATACATACCTGTTTTAGGGTTGTTGCATTTTTTGCTATTAAGCTTTTTATCTCATTTTTTACGTCCATTCTTTAATTATAAAGTATTGTTGACAAATGTAATTAGCAAATGTATCATGTACACTATAGTGAGTTATATATTATACTATAGTGTGTTAGTGTAAAGATTATTGAGGTCAAAATGAAAAAACAAGATGAAAAATTAAAAAAAGTTAAAATCTGTACCGAATTATTGATTAAAACATTAAAGGGAAATTTAGAAAATCTTTCAAAAGAAAGTATTATTTCCATATTAGAAGATATTATCGAAATTATTGATAAATAACAAAAAGTGACAGCGATTTGCTGTCACTTTTTGTTTTATTACTATTTATTATGATTCTACATATTCTTCTAATTTTTTACGTCTGTTCGGGTGGCGAAGTTTTCTAAGAGCTTTTGCTTCAATTTGTCTGATACGTTCACGAGTGACACCAAACAACTGACCAACTTCTTCTAATGTTCTTTGACGACCATCGTCCATACCGAAACGTAATCTCAAAACATCACGTTCACGTGGTGACAATGTGCATAAAACTTCAGCCAAATCTTCTTTTAGAAGTTCTGATGCAACAGTTTTAATAGGAGCATCTGCCGAATCATCCTGAATAAAATCACCAAGTCTTGAATCTTCTTCTTTACCGATAGGTGTTTCTAAAGATAGAGGTTCTTGAGCAATCTTAACAATATCTCTCAATTTAGAAACAGATACACCCATTTCGGTTGCCAACTCTTCTTCGGTTGGTTTTCTTGAAAGATCTTGAGCAAGACGTCTTGTAACCTTTTTAAGCTTGTTAATAGTTTCAACCATGTGAACAGGGATACGGATTGTTCTTGCCTGATCAGCAATAGCTCTTGTAATAGCTTGTCTAATCCACCATGTTGCATAGGTTGAGAATTTGAATCCCCTTTCGTGGTCAAATTTTTCGGCTGCTCTTATAAGACCTAAATTACCTTCCTGAATAAGGTCTAAGAACAACATACCACGACCTACATATTTTTTAGCAATACTTACAACCAAACGTAAGTTTGCTTGTACTAATTTTCTTTTTGCTTTATCGCCTGAAGAACCGCCTTCCATAATCTTTCTTGCAAGTTCTATTTCTTCAGCTGTTGATAACAATTTAATACGTCCGATTTCTCTAAGATATAATCTTACAGGATCTTCCACTGCAACACCTTTTGGCATTTCCAAAGATGGTGTTAACATTGATGGGTCTTCTGACATATAACTGTCAGAGCTTTTTATTGACATAGAATTTGAAGATACAATATCTTCAATACTGTCTGATGCAAAACTTTCAGAAATATAATCAGTTTTATCATCTTCTAAATCAATATCGTCTAATCTTTCATCTTCTACTACACTTACTATTGATGAGTTTGGATCGTTTTTTGTCATTTTATGTATAATCTCCATTCGCTTTTAATTTGTCCCTAAGTGCCATCTGCAACTTCAACGCTTCGATGTCATCATCGTTGGCAGCACTATACCTTTTTTGCAATTCCTTATGTTCTTCTTCGTTCGCTAACCTTGAAATTTTAAATCTCATATCGTCAATTGCTTGACTAACGTCACCTGCCGACAAACCTTTATAGGAATCTGCTATGTACACCAATTCGGTTAACAGTTGCGTTTTGTCTGTGTCTTCGATAAATTCTGTGAAAAGTTTTTCTCGAAGACCCCTGACATTATTCACTGTATTTATGAATTTGTCAATTGTATTTTTTACAATTATTAACATTTCGTCTGTGAAAATGCTTGTTGGTATCATTTCACTTAATTGAGGTAAAGTAATTTGATTTCCGACTACTAAATAAATGCTCAATAAATTTTTTTGCGTTAATTCCATGATTTGTGAAGATTTTGTTACATTTGTTTTTATTTCCGGAGCAGTGGCAAACGAGTCATAATCATTATATTGGGTATGTTTTTTTACTTCTTTTGTTAAGGCTTCTTCTGAAATATCTAAGGCAGTCGAGACCATTTTTATATATTCACCCTGAATTACTATATTATGAATTTCGGCTAAAATTGGAATAATATCTTCTGTTATTTTAGCTTTTTCCTGCGGTGTTTTTGCTGAATGACTTTGTTTGAGGACACTGTTTAATTCAAAATCTATCAATAGCGGAGCATTTTTTATATGTTTTTTTAGGGCTTCTGCTCCGTATGCTCTGACATATTCATCCGGATCTTTCCCCTCAGGCGGTGATACTACCCTTATTTCACACGCATAATTTTCTGCGTCAGTGCTCACATGACTTTCATCAAACTGTTTTATGTTGCCTAATGAAGCAAAAACTTCTCTAATTGTTTCTCCGCCACGTTTCGTCGCATTGACTCCTGCTGCATCCGTATCAAAAGATAAATAAATTCTTCTTGATTTTGTATAACGTGATAATAATCTGACATGCTCTTGAGTGAAGGCTGTACCGCATGATGCAACGCAATTCTTTATTCCATGAGCTTGAGTTGAAATTACATCAAAATAGCCTTCCATAATTATAACAGAATCTTCTTCTTTTATTGAATCCTTTGCTGTGTATAGCCCAAACAGAATTTTTCTTTTATTGTATATAAGTGAATCAGACGAATTTAAATATTTAGGACTTTGACCTTCATCAACGGCTCTTGCGCCAAAGGCAACATATTCCCCATCCTCGTTTTGAATAGGAATAATAATTCTATTTCGAAATCTGTCTATCCAATTCCCTTTTGAGCTTTTTAGTATCAAACCTGCTTTTTCCAACACTTCATCAGAATACTTTTCTTTTAATTCATCATACAGTTTATGGTAATCGTTTGGCGCCCAGCCTAAAGTGAATAAATCAACAATATCATCGCCGATACTTCTTTGTTTTAAATAAGTTGTTGCTTTTTCGCAATCTTTATCTTCATTTAGCTGTTTTCTGTAAAATAATGCAGCATCTTTACATGCTTTTTTCATCTCGGTTTTCAACTCTTTATTTTGCGGTTTATAGCCTGATGATTTTGGTAATTCAATCCCATATTTTTCGGCAAGTTCTGCTATCAGTTCTTTAAACTCTTTATTTTGAGTCTTTAACAAAAAGGTCAAGGCATCCCCGCCTGCGCCACAGCTAAAACATTTATAAATACCCTTTGAAGGGCTTACATATAACGAAGGTTTTTTGTCATCGTGAAACGGACAAAGACCAACATAATTAGCACCTTGCTTCTTTAGAACAACTTCTTTAGAAACAACGTCAACTATATCTAACCTATCCTTAATCTGTGATATTACTTCCTCATAACTTAGCGCCATAATAATATAATACCACTAACAATTTTGCGATAAACAAATATCATATATTTGGTGTATAACAACTTTTTGTAAATATTTATTAAAAAATATTATATTATTAGCAAATTCTTACATTGACAATTATTCTTAAAACAGTCAATCAACAAATTATAAGGATTATGTGTATGAATATTATCAATGCTACCCCACAAGTTCGAAGTGAAATTATTAGCACAAGCAGAAAAAATAAACCTGCGTTTACAGGTTCAGTTAAAGCTCCAACTTCAACTCAGGTAAAAGAAACAGGAAGTTTTCTAAAAGGACTCTATAAGTTATTTTTTGTTCCCGGAAAAGAACAAGTGTCAAAAATGACAGGAGGTAATGTATATACAGAACAAACATCAAAGCACGGAACTAAAATTACTTCAAAAAAATACAATTTATGGTCAAGAAAACCTGTAGAAGTTGTTGAAGATAATCACGTAACTTGTATGCGAAGACGAACAACATTTAATAAAGATGGCTCTTATAATTATGAAGTAAGAGATATGCACACACCTGAGTACAAGGTGTCAGTAAAATATAATAATTTAACAAACGAATCAAATACATTTCCCTCATCAATAGAAAAAGAAAGAATCCAACTTAATTACGGAGATAAAGAAATTACGTTGTCCCCTGAAAAAAGAAAAGCCCTTCTTGATGATATGGATACTGCAATAAGAGAAAAATTTGATAAAAAAATAAATGATTTATTTAAACATCACGAAAACTATCAAAAAGTCGTAGATGAATTTTATCAGGATCCTGATGTAATCGGTTACGCAATTCTGGCTTCTAAAAACAACTTAGAAAAACAGTTGAAAACTGTACCTGCATCATTAGCTTACGGAATAGAAAATATTATTGAAAAATGTGGTAAATAATAAAATTAACGATTTTGTTAATTTTTAATATACAAATTTCATATTTAAAAATAAGAGGATGACAAAATTACATTAAATTTGTCATCCTCTTATTTTAATATTAATTTCTTTATTAAGCCTTAGTTATAATCTAAGTTGATTTGAGAGAACTGAACAATTTTGTTGCGTCCTCTGTGTTTTGCATTATAAAGAGCGTGTTCTGCGTATCTGATTAAAGTATTTGCATCTTCATGGACATTTTCCATACAAGGGAAGGTTGCAATACCGCCTGAAATAGTAATTGGATGTCTTTCTTCTTCGCCTGCAGGAATAAATTCCATCTTTTCAACAGATCTTCTGAATCTTTCTGCGTAAATAAAAGCATTGTCCTCAGAAGTATTAGGAAGAATCAACAGAAATTCTTCATCACCATAACGAGTAACAATATCTTCTTTACGAACAGAAACATCTAACATGCCCGCAATATTTCTGAGTAGAATATCACCCCATTCATAACCGTACATGTCATTAACTG
>OMPX01000087.1 GCA_900313115.1 uncultured bacterium | reverse complement strand
CAGTTCGTCTTTTAGATCCGCCTTTACATGAATTCTTACCTTCTAAGATAGAATTGATTGAAAAGGTTGCTACAAAACGTGCTTTAGGTCAAGATTATGCAGAAGATGAAAAAATGTTAGAAATCGTTGAAAATCTTTCAGAATCTAACCCGATGATGGGCTTACGTGGTTGCCGTTTAGGTTTGACTTATCCTGAAATCAACGAAATGCAAGTTAGAGCAATCTTTGAAGCTTGTTGTGATTTGAAGAAAGAAGGACACGCAGTTCAACCTTGGATTATGGTTCCTTTGATTGGTCACATCAACGAGCTTAAGACTGCTAAAGCTACATTGGTTTCTGTTGCAGAACAAGTTATGCAAGAAAAAGGGGTAACTGTAGATTATAAATTTGGTACTATGATTGAAATCCCTCGTGCTGCATTGACTGCTAAAGAAATCGCAACTGAAGCTGAGTTCTTCTCTTACGGTACAAATGACTTAACACAAATGACATTTGGTTACTCAAGAGATGATGCTGAGGGTAAATTCCTTAAGAATTACGTAGAACAAAAGATATTACCTTCTAACCCATTCGTTACATTAGATGAAAACGGTGTTGGAAGATTGATTGAACTTTCTATTAATGAAGGTAAAGAAATCAATCATAGCTTAGTTGGCGGTATCTGTGGTGAACACGGTGGTGACCCTGATTCTGTAAAATATGCTCACAGAATTGGTTTGAACTACGTATCTTGCTCACCTTTCAGAATTCCTCAAGCAAGACTTGCAGCTGCTCAAGCAGTTATTGAAAGTAAGAAACTTGCAAACGTATAGCGGATTTTGCGTAGAGCGAAGTGAGTGGAACGAACTAGCTCGAAGAAACGCCGAAAGAGTGAACGGCAATTTTGCGATAGCAAAATGTAGTGTACGATTTGAAGGCGTGAAGCAATAACCCAAGACAGGGGTAAATATATATATGTTGGGCATACTTGCCCAATAGAATAAAAAAGGTAGGATGCGGTAGATTAAAAATCTACCGCATCTTTTATATGTTCTGTTATATTGATGCGGTAATCCAAGATTACCACATCCTATCTTCTGTTCTATTCTCCAAAAATATCTTTTCCAATTTGTGCGTTCGAATTATTAAATGCATCAAGATAATTTTCACCATTTTTTATCATTCTGCCGGTAGGAGTTCTATCAGCAACAAACACTCCAAAATCTTTGGCATCTTGCAAGGTTTGTTTGCCCGCATTTACCCAAGCCTCGCCAAAACTTTCGCCTTTGGTAATCATTCTGCCAACAGATGTTCTATCAGCAACAAACACTCCAAAATCTTTGGCATCTTGCAAGGTTTGTTTGCCCGCATTTACCCAAGCCTCGCCAAAACTTTCACCTTTTGTAATCATTCTTCCAATAGATGTTCTGTTTGCAATAAATCCAATTACTCCGCCTTTTCCGCCCATAGTAATATCCTCCTTTTTTTAAACTACGTGTTACAAATTTTCAATTTTAAATTATTTATAAGTATATAAAGTTTATATGCTTATAAAAATTGATTAATTTTTGTAATTTAATTTCTAATTATCCCAAAATATAGAAATGATACTATGTTTAAGGTTTACAAAAATTAACATATAATAAAATCATTAGAAGTTTAACTTCTGATTTAGTAAAAAATTACAGATAAAATTTCATCAAAATTATGAGTATAAAACAATTATTAGGAAAAAAAATAAAAAAAATTCGCCAACAAAGAGGATTAACACAAGAACAACTCTCTGAAAAAATAGATATATCTTTAAGAGGACTAAGCGGAATTGAAAGAGGTGTTAATTTTCTCACAGCTGAAACATTAGACAAAATTATTGATGTGTTGAACATTACTCCTGACGAATTATTTTGTGTTGAGCATCTAAAAGATACTGAAACGCTTGCTGATGAGTTAATTGAAAAAATAAAACTGCTCAAAAATTCTCCTGAAAAATTGGAAGAAGTATATAAAGTAGTAAAAGCAATGACGAGTGAATTTTAAATATTAAAATATCAGTAATATTGCGTTATTATCAATCTGTATGTTATTATGTGTATTGAGGATTATTCAATGTCAAGATTAGAAGAAAGAATAGAAAATTTTAACAAAGCATTTATCGTTTTTAAAGAAGCACACGATGAGTATTTAAATGATACTGCCAGAATTGTTTTTCGTTTGGCTGAAATTCAGGGGTTCGAGGTTGTTTTTGAATTAGGCTGGAAAGTTTTAAAAGATTATATAGAAATAAAAGGATATAATGAATCTTCACCAAGAGATGTTATAAAAAAGGCTTTTCTTCTTAATTATTTACCAAATGCACAAGTATGGATTGATATGTTAAAAGATAGAAATATAACTTCGCATGAGTATAATCAAAAAAAAGCAGATGAAATATTTGAAAAAATCTCAACAATATATTATGATGAACTTTGTAAGTTTCATCAATGGGTAAATACGGAGGCAAAATAAATATGCACGATTTTGGGCTACCTGAAAGAACAGTAAATGAATTGTTAGAATACTTTAGTACAAAACCTTACATAGAGAAGGTTTGTATTTATGGTTCTCGCGCAAAAGGTACATACAGAACAGGCTCTGATATCGATTTTGCAATATGGACAGATTCTCATGATAAGTTTGCGGCTATCCGTTGGGAATTAGATGCATTGCCTACGCCTTATACATTTGATGTAACTGATTACAAAGCTCTTACGCATGAGGGTATGAAAAAAAGTATTGATACTGACGGGAAATTATTTTATCAAAAGGAAAATTAAGTCAGATATTGCAGAACCGCCTACTTTATTGTTGTTTTTTATATATTAAAATTAGTAATGTTGTAGATTTTCAATTTCAATTTTTATGTTTCCGGCAATTTCGGCTAAGAAGTCAATTATAATTGATCTATCATTTGAATTCATATCCTTTGCACAATTTATATATTTAATTATTGAAATTAGCCTGTTTGCAAATAAGCAAATATTATCTAACATTTCTGTAATATTTTTTTTAGTAAAATTTTCATCCATAACTAATCCTTTGTAAACTTTTATATATTTATAATTGCTTATTAAGGAAATAAATTTCCTCAATAGTAATTTTATATTATCAATTATTTCCTTATTTGTCAATAAAATGCGAAATTAGTATAATATTGCTATGAGATTAAAAGCAAAAGAACAGGTAAAAGTATTATTATCCCAAGAGGGTGTCAAACAAAAAGATTTGGCTGAAATGATGACAAAAAAAACAGGACATTTGTATTCAGCTACAAATATTTCTCAGAAAATGAGTCGTGGTTCATTATCCTATAATGAAGTAATGATTATTGCTGAAATCTTAGGTTATGATGTGCAATACATTAAAGAAATAAATTAATAAATGTGGTCAGGCAATGTCTGACAACAAATAAACAAAATAGTAGGGTGCGTCGTTTTGACGCACCAACATAACTAATGTCTGTATTACTGTTTTTTATGTAAAGATTTGTAGATATATATAGCAAAAAAAAATGATTAGAACTATTAAAATATTGTGGGTAATATTTTAGGAGGTTTTTATGTTAGATGTTTCAGTATCAAATAGGTTAGATAACGGCAAAATGCTTGTTGTAGCGAGTGATTCTCATAAACCAACCAACAAAGAATATTACGCGGTAAAAGAAGAAAATACGGATAGATTTGTAAAAGAGAGAAAATCTTTAGATTTAGCAAACAAATTTCAAAAATCATTGAGTGCCGCAACATCAATCGTTGGCGGTATTCTTGCTGCCGTGGCAGTGAAAAATAATATAGCAAAAGGTTTAGTTGGTGTGGCATCCGGTTTTGGTATATATAAAGCATTTGAATTTATTGATAATAAATTAAATAAAAAAAGTATCAGCAATATGCTAAAAAGAAATGATGCTGTTGATATAACATCAGAAATGGTTAATAAACCGCAAGAACAATAAATTTCAGTAATATTTATCCAAAACATTTTACATTGTGGCATAGTTATTATACAATCAATATAACTAATGACCATAAGGATATGTGATGACTAAATTCATTAATAATGACGAGCAATGGAGAGAATCCAGTTTTAAAGCTCTTATACCGTTTATTGTATTTGTATTTTTTTATTTTGGTTTTTCTGTTGCAACAAGAGATTTCTCAAAAGTGCCAATGACAGTTGCATTTATAATATCTTCTGCTGTTGCTTTAATATTAAATCATAAAGAAAAATTAAATAAAAAAATAGAAGTATTTGCACTTGGTATGGGTAACAAAGACATAATGATGATGTGTCTTGTGTTCATTTTGGCAGGTGCATTTGCTGCGACTGCTAAAGAAATTGGCGGAGTTGTTTCTGCTGTCACAATCGCCGAACATTTTATTCCTCCAAGTTTTATGATATCGGGATTGTTTGTGATATCGGCATTGATATCACTATCAATCGGTACATCTTGCGGTACAATTGCGGCTCTTATTCCGATTGCAGTATCCTTGTCGCAGACATTTGGATTTAGTCCGTCAGTTGTACTTGGTGCTACGGTAGGTGGTGCAATGTTCGGGGACAATATTTCTCTTATATCTGATACTACTATTGCTTCAACCAGAACGCAAAATGTAGATATGAGAGATAAAATGCTTTTTAGTTTAAGAATAGTTATAGTTCCTGCTCTTGTTTGTGCGATTCTTTATATGCTTCCAATGTTTTCACATGTAACAGTTTCTGTAATTCAGCCAATTGCAAATATTGATGCATACATAAAAGTATTCCCATATATATTACTTTTGGTCTTGGGTGTTGCAGGTATAAATGTAATGTTTTTATTACTTATTGGAACAATTTTAAACACAATAATCGGGATACATTATGGAATTTTTGATATATTTGGAGCTTTTTCGTGTATAGGTGACGGTACGGTTAGTATGGCGAATACTCTTATTGTTGCAATGCTTGCAGGCGGATTGTTGAAGATGGTTCGCTATAATGGCGGGATAACCTATATAATAAAAGAAACACAACATCTGATTACGAATAAAAAAACGTGTGAAATCGGTATATGTATCCTTGTGGGTATAATTAACTTATTTACTGCAAACAATACGGTTGCAATTATTACGGCAGGTCCTATAGCAAGAGAACTTTCCACAACATACAGTGTTAATCCTAAGAGAACTGCAAGTTTGTTAGATACAACTTCTTGTTTTGTACAGG
Source organism: uncultured bacterium (assembly GCA_900313115.1). Lineage (GTDB taxonomy): Bacteria > Cyanobacteriota > Vampirovibrionia > Gastranaerophilales > Gastranaerophilaceae > UBA2883. The sequence goes on along the minus strand of OMPX01000087.1, from coordinate 11,339 downwards.
GGCTTATTCCGTATGGTGCGCAAATTTTGATTGCTACAAGTTTGGCATCTTCTATTGGTGCAAGTTCGTTCACAATAATGAAAGGTCTGTTTTATCCTGCACTGTTAGGGATTGGTATTGCCGTATCTGTTGCTATGACAAAGAAATAAAATTGGTTTGATTATTGCCGAAATGTTTTATTTTTTTCTTTCTCTTGCGTTAACATTGTCCTCAAATTGTTTAAAGGTATCGTGCCCGACGAGTTGTTCAAGTTGTGCACGTTTATCTGCAAAATTGTTTTTTGCTTTTCTTTGAAGATCAAGAGCTTCTCTATAATATGCATCAGTTATAATTATTATTTCCTTTGAACATTTTTGAGCATTTTTAAAATTATAATATCTGTTTTTTGCTGTTTCAGAGCGCATATTATATATTTCTCTTGTTGTCATATAGTCATAATACATTCCAACAACTTTTTGTTGAAGTTCATCAATTTTTCTGACAAGGATAATCATATCGGCATCGCCAACTTTTGTGTATTTATAATTAAGGGCTTTTGTGTCCTGTGATAATATACCTAGAGTGTTTCCGCTAATAAGAGATGTTGCATATAATAGCGGATTACCGCTTCCTGCACCGACAAGAGTTGATAAATTGGCAATAGTTGATATAACTTTTCTGACGGCTGATTGGCTAGGTTTGTCAGCATCCGGATTGGCAAGCTTGTATAAAGCAAACTTTATTGTGTCGCTTTTGGTTGCGGCACCTTGCCATAGTAAGGATACATCTGCCAATATTTCGTCGTAGTCTATTTGTAGGTCTTGAGAAATTTCTTTTGAGATTTGTTTTATGCTAAGGTCGGCATAAGTTAAGTTGGCATCATTTATGCTTGTTTCTGAAAATAGAGCTTTTGTGTCTTTAATCGTTGGATTGATATCAAGTTTATTTTCTACTTCGTTAGTTGTCCCAAATCTGTAGGCAGGTTCTTTTACCGTCATCAGTTGTTCATAGGTCATAGAAAAAGACGGCAGAGAAAATATTAAAGAAAGCAAAATAAGTGATGTAATTTTTTTCATTTATTTACCCCCCTTTATAAGTGCAGAGTCAAAGTTGAATCTGTACAGATTAAGCTTATCCACTGCGGTTTTGCCTGCAAGTCTTTGTAGTTCTGCGTGATATTTTTTCGCATTTTGAACTTCTTCATATTCTTGAATAATCATATTGTCATAAAGTGTTGAAGAAATAGTAAGGTCTAAAACATCGCCTTTTTTCTGAGCTTTGTCATAGTTTTTTGCATAAAGCAAAATCCGTTCTCTGGTTTCTTTAATCATAATAAGAGAATTTTTATAGTTGTAATATGTTGCAATAATGGTATCTTGAAGGTTTTCAATTAAACCTGCGAGTTCAATCATTTCAGTGTCTGTGAGCGGAACTTCTTTTGGTATATTTTTTCTGTTCAGCCAAGTTTGTGCCAATCTTCCTGCAGAATATGATGCTGTTTGGATTCCGTAGTTGCCGCCAACAAGACTTGGCACAAGTGATGCGCCTGAAATAACTGCGGATAATGTTTTAGACATCAGGGAAGAGTGTATTCTTCTTTGACTTTCAGGTGTTGACAGTTTTTTTAGAGCAAATTCAATAACCTTGTTGTTTTCTATTGTTCCTTTCCAAAGTATTTCAATGTCAGCCAAATCCTTTTCTTTTTGAAGTTTTATTAGATCTTCTAAAACTTGTTTATCATTGATTAGAAGTGAACCTGATATTTTTGTTTTCTTTGGAGTTGTTTTGTAGATTTCTTTTTGCACACCATTTAGAGAGACCTCTTGTGCTGCGAATACTTGAGTCCCCAATGCGATAGCTAATAATAATACTCCCAAACGTTTCATAATATTTTTATACCACATTAACTTATTAATATCCACCATTTGTAGGTTATCTATCCATGCCCGTTTGTGTAGAATAACAAGTGGGTGGAGAGAGTAATGGAAAATAAAGATAGTCGATATGTTTCTGCAGTTGTACATGAGTCGAAGTATGACAACATTGTAAATATGACAAAGGAAGATTTTACCAAATATGCTTATAAAGCAGATGCTTTGCGTAAATCAGGTCAATATAAAGAGTCTGTTGCTTGTTATTTAAGATCTATTATGCTTGACAGAAAAAATGCATCCGCATATCTTGGTTTGGCTCAGTCATATAAATATTTAAATGATTATGATAAAGCTATTAAAAATCTTCAAACTTCTGCTGAGTTAAATCCCGATGATTATAAAGTTTTTTATGAAATGGGAATTTGTTATTTATTAAAGTCAATGCCTGAAGAGGCTATCAAATGTTTCCAAAAATCCGTAATGATTGACAGAAGTCAGTTAGATGTTCAATTGCAATTAGCTTTAGCTCATGAGTTGGTTGATGAGCAAGATATGGCGATGATGATATATGACAAACTGATAGAAGAAAATCCCGAATATATAAAAGCATATAGCCATAAGGCTGCTTTGTTGGTTTGTGAAGGAAAATTTATAGAGGCAAGTAAATTATTTTTTGATATTTTAAAACGTAACCCTGATTATCACAGAGCATATTTTGGAATAGCTGTTTGTTTCGATAATATGAAAAAAGTTGCTGAAGCAAAAAGATATTATTCAAAGTTTTTAAAGATTAAGCCAAATTCAACACACGCAGATTATGTGAAGAACAGACTTTCTGTATTGAAGAGTGAAAATCCTTCAAATGCATCACGCATAATGTCTTTGGTGTAATTAGTTTTCTTCTGATACGGTTGCGTGCGGGTGTGCTTTTAAGTATTCCTGTTTAAGATGCTGTGAGGAAATGTGGGTGTATATTTGAGTGTTAGAAATACTTGCGTGTCCGAGCAACTCCTGTACTACTCTTAAATCAGCACCATTTTCAATCATTCGTGTCGCAAAACTGTGTCTGAACACGTGCGGAGTTACATGCTTCGGCAGTTGAATTGCATCTACAGCGCTGTTTATTGCATCTCTTACGCTTTTGTTTTGCAGGCGTTTTCCTGTTTTGTTGATAAAAACAGCCCTATCATCAATTTGTGAGGTTGGAAATTCTTTTGTGATTAGTGGTCTTGCAATATCAATATATTGTTTAAGATATTTTTTTGCTCTTTCTGAAACGAGAACGATTCGTTCTTTTGCACCTTTTCCAAAAACCGTAATTTCGTTTTCTTCAAGATTTAAATCATCAAAATTAAGTCCGCTTAATTCGGATATACGCATACCTGTTGCCCATAAAAGTTCTAATATTGCTTTGTTTCTGAGCCTTGCGGGTGTATCCGTATTTATGCTGTCGAGCAAACTTGTCATTTCATAATCTGTCAAAAATTTTGGTAAAGCCTTTGGCTTTTTGGGCGATATTAAGTTTTCGGCAGGGTTTGAAGAAAGATACTGTGTCTTATGCAAGTATTTAAAAAAGGTTCTTAAAGCTGCAATTTTACGTGCAACAGTTGTCTTTTTATAGTCAAACTGTTGTATGAAGTGAATGTATTCCCTCAGTTTTTGGAAGGTAATTTTATCAGGACTCGTATAATTGCACCAAATGAAGAAACTTTGTATATCTGATTTATAGGCTTTAACTGTATGTCCCGAAAAGTTTTTCTCGACACTAAGGTATGCTAAAAAACTTTTTATATATCCATCAAAAGTTGTATTTCTTGCCATTATGATTTGAACTCATGTTGTATTTTGCCGTTTACTATTATACAATAAAAATTGCAGTATGCTATTTGGAAAGTATTGAGGTATATTTTATGAATAAGAGAATAGTAATAGGAACCTTAGTGCTGTTATTATCACTGAACAGTACATTTACCTGCGCAACAACTATAGATTTAAACAAAAATATTGCACAAATTAATAGTTCTATTGAAAAGGCTAATTATAGAGGAGCCGATGATGTTATATATAGAACTTTAACAGAATATAAAGACAACCATGAAGTGCAAGCTCTTGCAGCTGTTTCTTGGGCACTGCAGTCAAAGTTAGAACTTGCTCAAGACCAAATTGATAAATTAAAAAATGTGATTCCGAAGAACTCAAATTTGCACTTCGCTCAAGGTGTTGTGTTCTATAAAAGAATTACATCTTCAAATATGGCATACAGAACAAAGGCAGAAAACTTATTTGATATAGCTTATAGAGAATTTAAATATTCAATCCAGTTAGATCCAAATAATTATAAAGCATATAATGCACTTGGTGTGATTGAATTAAAACAAGGTAAAATTGATGTTGCAAAAGAACATATAGAAAAAGCATTGAAATTATGTCCAAATTATGCAGTAGCTCTTGATAATATGGGTACTGTATATTTGGCGGAAGCAAATAATGCCCGTGCTGAAGAATATTTTAAGAAAGCTATCGCTATTAACCCTAATTCAGCATCGGCATATTACCACATGGCGCAATTAGAATGTGACAGGGGTAATTATTCCGAGTGTTTGACATATTTGAACAAATGTTTGGCTTGGAAAGGTTATTCAAGCTATGCGTATAACCTAAGAGGTGACGCTTTTAGATTACAAGGCAATGAAGCTGCGGCTATCGGTGCATATAAGAAGGCTATAGAAATTACTCCTGAAAATCTTGCACCATATGCTAATTTAGCTGCAATTTATGAATCAAGAAAAGATTATGAACTTGCGCTTGATTTGTATAAAACAATATTGTCAGTAAATCCTGCATCAGAACAAACATTGATAAAAATAGCTGATATGTATCTTGAATCAGGTAAATATGATCAGGCAATCGCTTTTTATGATAAATTAAACAATAATTTAAGAACAGAAGGTGTTAAAGGGCTTGCGTCAGCGTATTATGGCTTGGCGATGGAATCAGCTAGTCGTGCAAGTTTTACAACCGATAAAAAATTATTAGAAGCGTATGCATATCTAGATAAAGCAATTCAGTCTAATCCTGATGATTTAGAATTGTATTTAGCTAAAGCAAAAATATCTTCTTTAATCAATCAACCGGGGACATCTGTTGATAGCTTAAATTCAGTTATTCAGCGTAAAGGATGCTGTATTGATGATTATTTGATTAAAGGTGATGCTTATTCTGCTTTAAGTGATTATAAATCTGCAAATATTGAATATGCAAAAGCAATGAATGCTGCCAAAACCTTAAATGAAAAATTGTTCTTGGGTGAAATATTCACTTTCAATAAGCAATTTGATGAAGCTAAAATCGTTTTATCAGATTTATTAAGATATGATAACACAAATGTCATCGCAAAGAATAATTTAGCATATATTAATAAATCAAGAGAATATGCAAATCTTCAAGTAAAGAGTGCTAAATATTTCAGATTAAGAAACAGCATGTTCTTTGAAAGAGAGTATTTGAATAGAGCATTGAAATCTGATCCGTATAATGTTGATGCAAATATTTTAATGGGTAGATTAAATCAACGTCAGCATAAATATGCAGCGGCATATAATAACTATGCAATCGTTGTTGCAAAATCCAACGATTCTAAAATTATCAACAAATATACAAAACGATTAAATAAAATGAAAAAGAAACTTGATAAACAATACGGTGTTAAGTCACCTGCAACTACACGAACAAATATCAAGCCCGTTTCTCAGCAAAAGGGTGTGGAAAAGAAAAGTTTCTTTACTCAAAAAACGAATGTAAAATCTTCAAAGGGTGGTTCGGCTGTGGACTATTCTCCAAAAGATTTCAAAAAATAAAATATTCAAGGTAGCAAATTTTAATATTCAGCTATGTTAGGATAGTTATGAACATATTTCAGACATTTGAACTGTTTTTAAAGAAACCGTTAAGCATTTTAAAGCACGGTCTGGTGAGTATTGTCCATATAAAAGCACAAAATATGTTTGAGAAGAAGGCTGTTAATGTTGATTTGCTTGATAACAAGGCTCAAATAACTGTTGTAAATAATGAAAAAATGTATAAACTTTTAAAAATGGTAACATACAGAGCATCTAAAAAGGCTGCGTTATCTGATTCAAAAATCAAATCGGAAACTTTATTGGAAATAAACGAATGAAATACTTAACAGGAACATTTTTAATTAGTGCTGAGAAGTTGTCACAATGTCCTGACTATATTTTGCCTGAGTTCCCCTTGTTAGGTCGTTCTAATGTGGGGAAATCATCATTTATTAATGCGTTGGCAAATAATAAAAAATTGGCAAAAACTTCAAATACTCCTGGAAAAACGAGATTGATTAATTTTTTTAATTTTTCCGACAGGTTCACGGTTGCAGATTTACCGGGGTATGGTTATGCAAAGATATCTAAAGAAGTTCAGAACAGATGGCAAAAACATTTAGAAGAATATTTGCTAAACAGAAAACAAATTGCGACCTTGATTCAACTAATAGATTCTCGTCATGATATTCAGAAAAATGATATTCAAATGAGAGAGTGGGTTGAAGCAAATAATTTACCGATAATTACGGTTGCAACAAAGATAGATTATGTTTCAAAATCAAAAGTGTTAAATGTTGTTAAAAATATAGAAAAGCAATTTGGGGGTGTCGTATTGCCTTTTAGCTCAGTGGATTCAAGGTATAATGAAAAGATTTTTGATACACTATTTGAATATATAAACAAGTAGTGGTAAATTATTATTATACGTGTGTACTTTTGGGTAGTTACAAAATATTGTAGCCGTGCTAAAATGTGATAAATAGGAGAGAAAAATGAATAAAAAAGTTTATATATTAGCGGTATTATTTTCAGTTATCGGATTGGGCTGTTATGCAGGGGTGCAAAATGTTGAAAATATGAGATTATCAGCCGTAACATCAGCTCCTCCAGCACAGACAAAGCCTGTTACGGAAACACAGGCACAGGATAAATCTGCTGAAAATAATGTTCAACCTGTAATAAAATATACGAATACTTTAAATGTTGTTAAAAATCCAAATTCTTATTTAAATAAAAGAATACATTGTACTGCAAGATTTGATAAATTTGCAACATTAGGTTTGGATTACAAACCTGCATTCAGAAGTTCTGAAACATATATTTCGTTTTTAATTTTCAGACCTGATACCGATAAAAATATCCCATTGCCTGAAATGAAACTATTTTTAAAAAGGGCAGTTGCAGAAAAGCTGATTGATTTAAAAGAAGGCGACAGTGTTCAATTTAGTGGGACAGTCTTTTCAAATGCTTTAGGCGATGTGTGGGTAGATGTTGACAGTTTAAGTAAAATAAAAAAATAATATACGGAGTAAATAATGGCAGATAATAGCAGGGAAGTTTTTTTAGCGATACATGGACACTTTTATCAACCACCGAGAGAAAATCCTTGGTTAGAGGCAATTGAGCTTCAACCGAGTGCTCTTCCTTGTCATGATTGGAATGAAAGAGTTAATAATGAGTGTTATGCGCCAAATTCTGTTTCTAAGGTTGTTAACCGTGATAATGAGATTTTGTGTTTGGTTAACAATTACGAATATATGAGTTTTAATTTTGGACCTACTTTATTGTCTTGGATGGAGGAATTTGCTCCTTCCGCTTACGAAAGAATTATTAAGGCGGATATAAAAAGTGTCGAAGAACACAATGGTCATGGTAATGCTATTGCTCAGGTTTATAACCACATGATAATGCCTTTGGCAAGTGAACTCGATAAACAAACTCAGGTAAAATGGGGTATAAAAGATTTTGAATACCGATTTGGCAGAAAACCTGAAGGGATGTGGCTTGCTGAAACTGCTGTGGACGATGATACATTAAGAGTGTTGGAAGAAAATGGTATAAAATTCACTATTTTGTCTCCATTTCAAGCAAAGAGAGTTCGTCAAGAGGGTTCTAACAGTTGGAGTGATGTAGGTTGGGGTAATATTGATCCTGCACGTTCTTATCGTTATTACATCAAGTCAGCTCCGGGGAAATTTATTGATTTATTTTTCTATGATGGTGCAATTTCCAAATCGGTTGCATTCGATGAGCTTTTAAGAGATGGTAACAAGTTTATCAGAAGATTAGAGGATGGTATTTCTTATGAAAGGAATTATCCGCAGTTAGTGAATATTGCAACTGACGGTGAAAGTTACGGTCACCATACTAAATTTGGTGATATGGCTATGTCGTTTGTGATGGCTATGAAAATTAAAGATTCACCGTTCACTGTTACAAATTATGCTGAATATCTTGATAAATACAGAAGCGATTGGGAAGTCGAAATAAAAGACGTTTCATCATGGAGCTGTTCACATGGTGTCGGTCGTTGGAAAGAAGATTGCGGATGTTCAACAGGTGGTCATGCAGGTTGGAATCAAAAATGGAGACAACCATTGAGAGAGGCTATGGATTATCTCCGTGATAAGGTTATGCCTGTTGTCGAAAAGTATGGTAAAAAATATTTTAAAGATACGTTAGAAGCAAGATATCATTATATAGATGTTATTTTGGACAGAAGTTATATTAATGTTAAAAAGTTCCAAAATGAGTTTTTCTTACCTGATTTGAGTGAAGAAGATAAAGTTCGTGCCATGAAATTGCTGGAAATTCAGCGTCAGGCAATGTTGATGTATACAAGCTGCGGTTGGTTCTTCTGTGAAATTTCTGGTATTGAAACTGTTCAGATTATGAAATATGCTGCTCGGGTAATACAGTTAGTAAAAGATTTTACTAATGATGATTTTGAAACTAATTATCTTGAAATATTGTCAAGAGCTCAAAGTAACTATAAAGAAATGGGCAACGGCAGAGATATTTATGAAAGATATGTCCGACCTTCTATTATTACCGAAAAACAAATTGTAAGTTTATGGGCAGTGTCATCTTTGTATCAGGATGTCGAGGAAGAGGAAGATGTTTACTGTTATACAATTAAGAAAAAAGCTTATAAACGTATTCAAAAGGCAGATTCATATTTTGTCGTGGGGAACGTAGAAATTCAGTCAAAGGTTACTTTAGAAAAACATAATCTTGTATTTGCATTGCTTCAATATACAGGTGGTGATTTCCATTGTGCGATTAAAGAGTATGACAGTGAGTTTGCTGATAAGCAAAAAGAACTTGTAAGAACATTCATGATGAATCCGATAACAGAAATTATTCGTGCATTAGACAGTTATTTTGGCACAGAATATTTCACTCTGAAGGATATATTTATTGAAGAACGTCGCAAGATTTTACAAATTCTTATGAAAGAAAGATTGAATGAGTTTGCAAATACTTATGAAGACATTTATAACGAAGGAAAAAGCTCAGTTATGCATCTTCAGGCATTGGGGCTTGAAATTCCGAATGAATTTAAAATAGCAGCTCAATATACGTTGACAAGACAATTTAATGAGTTATTTACGGATTCAAACGGTTTTATGGATGAGCATGTTATCCAATCAGCTTCTGATATAAATTTTGAAGCTAAAAAAATTGGCTTAAAACTTGATAAGACTCCAACGGGCAGAATCTTCAGTAAAAAAATATCCCAAAATATCGGCAGATTGGTTTATAGTATGGAATATCAGCAGGCTGAGGTTACTCATGAGTTGTTGGATATAATGGATAAATTAGAAATCAATGTTGATATATCCGATGCTCAAAATCTTTTCTATACAAAAATAGTTGTTAATTTTGAAGAAATGATTGAAAATATTTCACATCAGGCTGATATTAATCTTATGGAACAGTTGTTTGATATTGCCAAACGTCTTAATATTGATATTGAGTTTTATCGTGCAAAATTTAATAAAGCCTTATTGGTAAAACACATGTTAAAGTAGTATATTATTGATACTTGGTATTGCTAAACTTGACTACCCAATTTAGTCTTTTTGTTGTAAACTATATTATATAGTTTAGATGATAGAGGTGTTTTATGAATAAGAGTCAATCTGTAGGTATGTATATTATCCTTGGGATAATGGTTTTAGCATTTATATCAATGTTGTTTTCAGGTTCAACTACTCAAACGACAGATATTTCGTATACAACTTTTGTTCAAAAGTTAAATGCAGGAGAAATTAAAAGCGTACAGATTGATGGTAATTCCATAATTGCGGTACCAGTAAAGCAACCGGAACAACAAAAAAAATCATCTGCATACGAGGCTTTAATGGGTGTGGCAAAAACAGCGCCAACGGTTCAATATCATGTGTTAGTTCCAAGTACATCAGAATTGGTGAAGAAGCTTGAAGGCGCAAATGTTGATATTAGTGTAAAGAAACCAAGTGAGTCATCACAGATGTTAGGATTGTTAGGTTCGCTTATATTGCCGTTGTTGTTCATTATATTCCTTGTTGTTATGGCTAAAAGTATTCAAGCTGGTGGTTCTCAGGCAATGTCTTTTGGTAAAAGTAAGGCTAAAATGCTGCTTGACAGCAAAGTAAAAACAAAGTTTGATGATGTTGCAGGTATTGATGAAGAAAAGAAAGAACTTGAAGAAATTGTTGATTTCTTAAAACATAGTGAAAAATATATTAAATTAGGCGCAAAAATTCCGAAGGGTGTTTTATTGGTTGGTGCTCCGGGGACAGGTAAAACTCTGATGGCGAAGGCAGTTGCAGGCGAAGCGGGAGTTCCGTTCTTCTCAATTAGCGGTTCTGATTTTGTTGAAATGTTTGTTGGTGTCGGTGCAAGTCGTGTTCGTGACTTATTTGAACAGGCTAAAAAACATCAGCCTTGTATTATATTTATTGATGAAATTGACGCCGTAGGTCGTCAACGTGGTGCAGGTCTCGGCGGCGGACACGATGAAAGAGAACAAACCTTAAACCAATTATTGGTTGAAATGGACGGTTTTGATAAAAATACTAATATAATTGTTATTGCAGCAACAAACAGACCTGATATTTTGGATAATGCGCTTTTAAGACCGGGCAGATTCGACAGACAAATAGTTATTAATAAGCCGGATGTGTTAGGCAGAGAAAAGATATTAATGGTTCATGCAAAAAATAAACCTTTAGCTGAAGAGGTGGATTTAAAAGTTTTGGCGAAACGTACTCCGGGATTTACGGGTGCTGATTTGCAAAATTTATTAAATGAAGCTGCCTTGCTTGCTGCAAGACATGATAAAACAAAAGTTGAAATGCCTGATTTAGAGGAAGCTATTGATAAAGTGATGGCAGGACCTGAAAAGAAAAGCAGAATAATTTCTGATGAAGAAAAAGAAAATACTGCATATCACGAAGTTGGACACGCACTTTTAGCAAAACTTTTAAAAGGTTGTGATCCTCTTCACAAGGTTTCAATTATTCCAAGAGGTATGGCATTGGGTATAACAATGACATTGCCTGAAAAAGACTATTTAACTATGAAAAAATCTCAATTGCTGGACAGAATCACAATGACATTAGGCGGTCGTGTTGCTGAAGAACTTGTTTATGGTGCT
>OMPX01000008.1 GCA_900313115.1 uncultured bacterium | reverse complement strand
CCAGGCCAGACTTGAACTGGCACCGAGGGTGAACCCCGATTGGATTTTAAGTCCAACGCGTCTACCGATTCCGCCACTAGAGCATATCAGTAATATTTAATTGTCATTCTCTAGCGAAATCGGTAGACCTGTCTACCTTACCTCTCCTCGGAAGATACTTAATCTTCCTCGTCGGCAGAGTGCCACTAGAGCATGTGGTTTTCCAGTTAACAAGGTAAGGCGGAATCGGTTCCCTCCCCTCCATTTTTTAATACTTAATTAAAAAACGGAGTCCTTGCCACTAGAGCATGTGGTTTTTATTTAATTGTCATTCTCTAGCGAAATCGGTAGACCAGTCTACCTTACCTCTCCTCGGAAGATACTTAATCTTCCTCGTCGGCAGAGTGCCACTAGAGCATACTGTTTTTATTTAATTTTCAACAAAACAATAATATTACAGACATAAAAAAAAGTCTAGCATTTTTTTTATTTTTTAAGATTAAAGTTGTTATTTATATAATATAAATCCTTATTTCTAATCATTTGGGCAAAAAAAATATTTACGCGCATTATATGAATATGAATATTAATTTTCAAAACATTTCATACAGTAATTACAATTTGTTACAGCAACAACGAATTAACTCGAATCAAACATTTTGCGGAAAAACACCGCAGAAGCTTATAAAACAAATTATGAGTGTCGAAAATAATAAAAAAATTCATCTTACATTTGATGAAACCTCTAAAATATATAAATATTTAGGTTATGATGTCATACTCAAACGTGGCTCTCATGCAATTATCCCTGTAAATGAACAAGTTAATATATCGCTTCCGATTTCACATGGAAATAAATATGTTTCAGCTTTTGATATAAAAAGATTAAAATGCATGATAAATGACGACATAGAAGGTGCAATGAGAGCATAAACAAAATAAAAAGGCCAAGTAAGGGGTACTTGACCAAAACGGTTTGATTATAATTTTCCTTAGGGTAAATTTAATATTTACCGAATTTCTTAAAGGGAAACGTATTTCCCCAGGTTTGTAAATGTATATTTTTGAAGTCTTACTTATTTATTAGTTATTATTTTCCGATTTCGGTTGCTCTTGAAGCCATAGCTCTTGTAATATTAATTACAGCCAAGTTAGCTTCATAAGCACGTTGTGCCATAACAGCATCCGCCATATCAACCATAGCATTTACGTTTGATGAACGAATATAACCGTTAGCATCTGCATCAGGGTGTCCCGGTCTGTAAATTCTTTCGCCTAATGTCGGATCTTCTACAACACCACTGAACACTACACCGCCTTGTAAATAAGGCATTGTACCTGTTCCGAATGCATCATTTTTCATTTGAGTTAATACCCCTCTGAAGGAGATATCTTCTGTTGCATTTAAAACAGGAATTTTTCTTACATAATTTGGGGTATCGATATTCGCAATGTTCTTTGCGTGGATATCCATTCTCAAACCGTGTGTTTTTAGGGCCTTTGCACCTATATCTATTGATTCCATTATACCCATTACGTACCTACTTTCCTACGTTAATTACTGTTTTCATCTGAGTAATAATATTAGACATTCTTCTTGTTGCAATTGTGTACAACAATGAGTTCTTCTGCATTTCAGTTAATTCCTGAGCAGGATTAATCTCAACATTTTGTTCATAATCAAACATCGGAGAAGGTCCAAGTTTTTGAGCTAATTTTGTTTCTAGCTCAGCAGTCGCACCACCTAAATATTGGCTGAAATCTAAATCACGTCTTACATAACCCGGTGTATCCACGTTAGCAAGGTTCGAACCTAAATCTCTCTGTCTTTGAGCGATTAAGTCCAACATTAGTGAAGTTTTTCCTACACAGCCTAAAGCTCCGTAACCCATTAGTTAAACCCTCCAAGATTTATTATTCTCTTATGTTTATACCTTTGTTATACATATCGTCTGCTACTTTTAACAAACGCATACTTGCAATCATTGACGCATTCAATCTCAACATTTCGTTTACTGCGTTATAAATATCTACATTTGAATGTTCAATTGCGTTTTGTCTAAAGTTTTTATGGTTTTGCAAAAGTTCAGGCTCTCCTGATTCTTCTGTAACCATCATTTTGTTATTGATTCCCTGTTGTAATCTTTCAGGATTAGCAAAAGTTACAAGAGGAATAGTACCAACTCTTTTCGGTAAAGAACCTGCTTCGTCATATGTATAAACATCACCATTTGGATTAATAGTGAATTTATAGTTATTAGCAGGAATTTTAATCCCACCGCCGACAAGCCAACCGTCTTTAGTGTATAAATATCCGTCTTTACCTTGCACAAAAGAACCGTCACGAGTGTATTGAACATCCCCGTCTTCTGATGTCACAGGAATGTATCCGGCACCCTTAATTGCAACATCATAAGGATTTTCAGTGATTCTGATTGCACCCTGAGCGCAATCGGTTCTTTGATAACCTTCTACATATCCGTCTTCTCTAAGCATTTGCTCAAATCGAACAGATTTGTAACCGTAAGTATTGTAGTTTGCCAAATCGTTACCTACGTGTCCAAGTTTATCAAATTGTGTTGTGGCATTGTTTATAGCTTTTCTTACAATAGCCTGTGCGTTAAACATCATAATTACAATCCTCCTATGATGATGAACCTAATTGGCTTATTACTTTTTGCAAGTTAGTGTTTTGCATAATAAAAATTTGTCTGTTTGCTTCAAAAGCTCTTATTGTAGGCATTACTGCCAAAAATTCGTTTTGAAGCGAAACGTTAGAATATTCGTTATAACCCTGTTTTACATCAGGATGCATAACCGCAACACCCGTAGAGTCAACAACCCCCATTGTTGCAACATATTCTAACTTGCGCGTTTTTTCATTAAATACGCTCACATGACCTTTTCTGTCAATTTGAATTTGTTTCAAATCTTTTGGCACAAAAGGAAGTTTAATTGGCACACCGCTGTCAGACAAGACTTTTCCGTATTCTAATGAGATTATATTCCCGTCTTTGTCTAGCTGAAATCTGCCATCTCTGGTAAGTTTAACACCCTGAGGAGTATCTATTTGAAAATAACCCTTGCTTGCAATAGCAATATCTAATGGTCTTTCTGAAATTTGAATACGACCAACTTGTTCATCTACGTTTCTTGATATACCGTGTACACCTAAAAACTCTGTAAATGATGACACTACAGCCTCTTGCCTTTGATATCCGACTTTGTCAAAACCTGAAATATTGTCATTAGTAATCCCAAGCAATTCGTTTGAAACCTGCATTGCCCTGATTGATGAACGCATTCCCGGTTCACAATACCTGATACCTGTACTGATTTTCATGTTTACCTCACTCGTTAGTTAAACCGTTATAACCCTTATATCGGAACTAAAACTTGCTGACTTTAAATTATTTACAAGTTTTTCATCTGTTTAGATGAGTCCTGTTTTTGTTTTAATAATTTTTTTTTTAAAGTCAAGGGTTAGGGGTAAATGAGTAGGGGTAAATAAGTACAAGTTAATAAAAATATAAATTTAACATTCTTAATGAAAAATTATTTATTTTGAAGTTTTTATTATAGAATGTTAATAGTTATAAATTAATATGTAGTTAGTGGAGATAAATAATTGGAAATACAACAAAACGGTGATACTTATTTGGGCAGACATGTATTAGCAGAATTTTTTGAATGTGACCCAAATATTTTGAATAACAGAGATAAGATAGAAAATTACATGGTTGATGCAGCTATTGAATGCGGAGCAACAGTTGTTCAAAAATGTTTTCACATGTTTAACCCATACGGAGTCAGTGGAGTTGTAATCATTGCAGAAAGTCATTTAGCTGTTCACACTTGGCCTGAACTCGGCTATGCCGCAGTTGATTTATTTACTTGCGGTCAAAAATGTGATCCAAAAATTGCTTATGAATTTTTAAAGAAAAAATTTAATTCTAAAAAAGCATTCTTCACTCAACTTAAACGTGGTATCTTAAACGAAGAAACAAAAGAATTGTCAGAGAAAGCCTTTGAACTTTCTGAACAATATGAAAGCTAAGTTTTACGTAAATTTATGATACAAAAACTTGCTTGTATCGAAAAAATATGATATATCATAATTATAGACAAGAAGGAGCGCACAATGGCAAGAGTATTAATCTCCATGTCACCTGAATTCTTAAATAAAGTAGATAATTTAGCTAATTCTGAGCAACGTACACGTAGTGAATATATTCGTGAAGCTCTCAGAAGTTATATGAGAAGAAATAAAAGCGTGAACTTCCATAAAGCACAACAAACTGCTGATATGTTAGAAGATTTAATAGGCTAATTCAATATTCAACTAATTAATTTCTCTCATAAAATATTCTATCCATTTTACCAAAGCAGATATTTCATAAGGTTTTGGTAAATATAAGTCTGCCCCTGTATTTAATATTGCTGATTTGTCATGATAATTTGAAGTAACAATAATTTTTGAATGAACAAAAATAGGATTATTTTTTATCTTTGAGCATAATTCCAACTTATCCATATTATTGCCGGTATCAATAATAAAAAGAGCAGGACATTCATCTTCCACAGAAGTTAATACATCATATCCCTGAAGCTCCAATGTTGTTCTGAGAAGTAACTCCATTGCTTCATCTTTTTCAAAAATTGCTATCTTTTTATTATACTTTCCAACAATATCAGATACACCTGAAATCTTCGGTCTGTCAACAATATAATTAGATTTTGCAGGAAGTTTTGCGAGTGGTTTTATTCTTCTCATTTTTTCGATTAAATGCTCAGGATTAGTATATGTATCAAATTCACTTGAGACAACACTTATTAACAAGGATACAAAATCAATTCTTCTTCCTGCTTCATCATCACTCTGAACAAGCATATAACCACGTTTTGTATCTTCATGTGAATAAAATTTTGACGCAACGGAATCAAAAGCCATAACTATAAACGAGGCTAATCGTTCTGCAACGTGAGATTTTGTTATTATTAAAAATTCGTTCTCATGTATTTTGCTCAAGAAATCCTGCTCGGTTAAGGTTGATTTGATTATGGCAATAAGAGTCTGAACCACTTTATCACCTGCAAATTCAGAATATACCTCAATATACTGTCTGAAATTTTCTATACTGATTAAAAGAGTTGCCCAGTCATTATTTTCTGCTAATGTCCTTTTTAATGCCCTTATTGAGTATTTCTCATTAGGTAAAAGTGTTTTTGTATCTAAATTTGTTTCTAACTCTCTTCTTAAATGAGCTTTTATTCTTATTTGAAATTCTTTAAAATTAACAGGTTCACTAATATAATCATCTGCCCCTGACTCTAAAACTTTTATCTTATCTTCAATACTATCAGATTTAGATAAAGCAACAATAACCGGTCTTATATTATATGTTAACACCCTTATTTTTTCACAAAAATCAGCAAGCGGTTCTGTAATACTATCAGATACAATAATCAAATCAGGTTCTAAAGATTGAATAAAACCAAATCCGTCCTGTATACTGCGAGCAACCTGTACTTCAATGTCTTTATCAGTCAGAGACTTTTTATACTTCGTTGATAATTCTTTTCTTGTATCTATAATTAGTGCTTTACAGAGCATTTTGCGTGTTCCTCTATATTATACAAAGGGAATTTTATCTCAAATTCCGTTCCTTTTTCGAGATTTTTGAACGAAATTTTTCCATTCATTTTTTCTGTTAATGATTTTGTAATAAACAGCCCAAGACCACTACCCTGAGTTTTTCTTGTGAGCGGATTATCTATTCTTGAAAATTTTTCAAATATTTTTTCTGCATATTCTTCATTAATACCAATACCCTCATCACGCACAAGAATATATACATTGTCGTTATCTGACACTGTCTTAATATTTACCCCCGAACCTTCATCAGAATATTTGCAAGCATTTTCAATAACATTGATTAAAATCTGCTGTAATTTTTCCATATCAACATATATTTCAGGATTAGATTTATCTAATGAAAGATTAAATTTATGGGTAGAATACTTCTGTTTAATTATCTGAACAACATTAGTTATCACACCATTTAATGATATTTTTTTTATTACCAAATTTTCATTAGACATTTTAGTAACAGACAAGATATTTTCAACAAGATGAATAAGTCTGTTCGATTGTTGTTCAATGATTTCAAGAAATTTCTTTTTTGAATTATCATCTAACTTATCCCATGACGAAAGCATAGTCTGAGCAAATCCTCTTATACTTGTAAGAGGTGTTCTTAATTCATGTGAAACTGTCGAAATAAAATCATCCTGATTTGTCATATTCTGATTATAACACTAAGGATAAGTTTGGTAAATTATAGTTTAGCAAACTTCGTTTGCTAAACTATAATTTACCAAAAAAAAAGCCACTTGCTTTAACAGGTGGCACTTATTAGGAATAAGAAAAGGAATTATAGGAAATTTAGGAAAATTTTAGGAATCTT
>OMPX01000196.1 GCA_900313115.1 uncultured bacterium | reverse complement strand
TGCACCGTGTGAAGTTCCTATAGCGATTGCTAATGAATCACAACCTGTTTGTTTTACGAATTCAACTGCTTCTTTAACGTTAGTATATTTAGCATCTTTAGAATCTACGTTTACATCGTCTTCAACACCTGCTAATTTACCTAATTCAGCTTCAACTGAAACTCCTCTTTCGTGAGCATATTCAACAACTTTCTTAGTAACAGCAACATTTTCTTCGAATGGGAATCTTGAACCATCAATCATAACTGATGAGAAACCACCGTCGATACATGCTTTACAAATTTCAAAATCTGCACCGTGGTCTAAGTGAAGTGCAATAGGTACTGTTGTTGTAGCCAAAGCAGCTTCTACTAATTTGATAAGGTATGTTTGGTTAGCATATTTTCTTGCGCCTGCTGAAACTTGAAGAATAATAGGTGATCTTGTTTCTTCTGCAGCTTCTGCAATACCTTGTAAAATTTCCATATTGTTTACGTTATAAGCACCGATAGCATATCCGCCGGCAAGTGCTTTTTTGAACATTTCGTTTGTTCCGACTAATTTTCTTTCGCTCATTATAAGCCTCCTTCTTTCTACTACGTTTGCACTTCTAAAATTACTATAAACAAAGTTAGTTTACAACTACAAATTATACTCAGGTCATACTGACTGTTAACAATAATATATTGTTCAGACTTTTGTAGTACAATAAAACTATGAAGAGAATTCAACAGTTATCAAAAAACGTCATAAATCAGATAGCGGCAGGAGAAGTTATAGAAAGACCTGCATCAGTCGTCAAAGAATTAGTTGAAAACTCAATAGATGCAGGCGCTACAAAGGTAAGTATTGAAGTTACCAACGAATGCAGAAATATCCGTGTTGCTGATAACGGTTCAGGGATTCATCCTGATGATATTGTCTTGGCATTTTCTAAGCATGCCACCAGCAAGATTGAAACAGGTGATGATTTATACAACATTCATACTCTCGGATTTAGAGGAGAAGCTCTTGCAAGTATAATTTCTATTTCAAAAGTTACCTGCACAACAAGAACAAAAGATTTTGATTACGGAACAAAAGTAATATGTGAAAATTCTGAAGTAGAACATTCTCAGACAGGTTGCGCAGTTGGAACAATAATGCAAATTACGGATTTATTCTATAATATCCCTGCAAGACTAAAATTTTTAAAATCGGAAAAAACAGAATTATCGTATATATCAGAACTTTTAACAGCTATTGCATTATCAAATCCTGATGTCGGTATTGAACTAAAAAACAACGGAAAAACTGTTCTTAAGACTGATGGAATTGGTGGTGTTGAAAGTGTGATAAAAAATCTGTTCTCAAAAGAGTTGTTTTCTCACTTAAAAGAAACAAACAATGATGACAGATTATCAAATTTAGAGATAAAAGGATATGTTAGCACTCCTGATTTTACCCGTTCAACAAAAAAAGATTATCATATTTTTGTGAACAACAGAACAGTGAAGTGTCCTGTTTTTATAAAAGCAATAGATATGGCATATAAAAATTCTTTGCCAAACGGGAAATATCCGTTTGTTGTTCTAAATTTAAATATTCCTGCAGAAGATATTGATATAAATGTTCACCCTACCAAAAAAGAAGTTAAATACAAAAATCCAAATCAGATATTTAATTTTATAAGAACATCCGTTGAGCAGGCTTTGTCAAATATCCCACGCACAATTCCCGAAAAAGTTGTAGATTTCACAAGCTTCAGACAACCTGAAACAGATGAAAGCGAGCAGGAATTTGTGACAAGCGATAATATAAGCACCAATAAAATATTAGATACTATTTCTTCGATGTACACCCCACAAACTGAACCAAAAGAATATACACCTGAGGTATCTCAGCAAAATTACGCTCAGCCAAGTATTAAACAACAAAATTTTATTAAAGAAGAAATAAAACATCATGAAAAAATTATAGGTCAATACAAAGACACTTATATATTAATAGAAGTAGAAGACGGACTGGAAATCATTGATCAGCATATTGCAGATGAACGATATATATATGAAACGCTGAAATCTCAAAAAACACAAGCTTCACAAATTTTATTTATTTCAGATGTTATTGATATTGATTTAAAAGAAAGCGAAATTATAAAGAATAACCTTGATAAATTTACAAAATTCGGATACGAAATAGAGTTTTTAAAAGATACTGAAATTATTTTCAGAAAAATACCTCAAACTTTGTCAAAATATAGCCCAAAAGAAATTTTAAAAGATATTTTGGAAAATATTGAAGGTGATATCGATAATTTAGAAGAAAAAATTCTTATAACAACTTCATGTAAATCAGCAGTGAAAGCAAACACCCCTTTAAATCTTTTTCAGATGGAAGAAATTGTAAATCGTTGGAGAGGCTGTAAAAACCCTTATACATGCCCGCACGGCAGACCAATATCTAAAGTATTAAAACACTCTGAAATTGCAAAATTTTTTATGAGAAATGAATAATTAATAAATAATTAACTATGTTTTTTTCTTAAATAATATGATATATAATTATGATGTAGGAGAATAGGAGATTTATACAATGGCAAATCCGATTTTAAACGACAGATTTACTGAAACTGAAGGTGTTGTTAGCGGTCAGGTTATGACAGTAAACGGAACATTAGATAAAACATTTTTATTATTTTTGTGCGCAATGCTGCCTGCGGCATATACTTGGCAGCAATTTACAGCAGGTTTTACCGATAAGGCAGGCATGCTAATGACAGTTGGTGCAATCGCAGGTTTTGTATTGGCGCTTATTATCAGCTTTACAAGAAATAAATTCTTAACACCGCTGTATGCAATGTGTGAAGGGTTGTTCTTAGGCGGGATTTCTGCGGTATTTAACGTATCATATCCCGGTATTGTTATTCAGGCTGTTTTAGCTACTTTTGCAACAATGTTTTCTATGCTTGGTTTGTATAGATTCGGTATCATAAAATGTACTGATAAATTCAGAAGTATAGTATTTATTTCAACAATCTCTATTGCCGTTTTGTACTTGATGCAGTGGATAGGCTCATTCTTCCATTACAGTATTCCTGCAATCTTCGGAACAGGCACAATCGGAATCGGGTTTAGCATACTTGTTGTTGGTATTGCCGCTTTAAACTTAATCTTAGATTTTGATTTTATTGAAAAAGGCAGTCAGGCAATGTTACCAAAAGATTATGAATGGTATGGTGCATTTGGATTGATGGTAACACTTGTTTGGTTATATATTGAAATTTTGAGATTACTTGCAAAATTAAGAGACAGATAAATATATTTAATATATACAGGATTAGCAAATCAGACTTTTGTCATTGTCTATATTAACAGACTACTAAAGTCTGATTTGCTTTTTGTCATAAAAACAATTATATTGGTCAAAATGCACCCGACTTCTGTCAAAAAATTTTATTATGTTTTAGTTAACTGAAGTCTGCAAACTACCAAAACTTGTATGGAATTTGATTTTTACCATTTGCTTCAGAAATAGAACCTTCTCTTATATATTCAACACTTTTTTCATATTGCGGTTTTTCTTTGAGAGGTTCATAAACCACAAAATTATTAGAATAAACAAAATCCGGATTATCTGCATACATTCTTCTTTGCAGTTTATTTTTTAGTTTGCTTACACTTCTTAGTGTTTTAAATTTGTCATTAACAAAATCTAAAATCGTTGTCGTTGTTGTTATTTCGTTAGGTAAAGATTTCGTTTTTAATAAGTCCTTAGATTGAGCATCATAAATGTTGATAAAACTTTTATCCATATAAACATATTCTGCCATCTCTTGTTTTAGTTTGTCGTTCAGTATTCTTGTAGACGATAGCGAATTTGTAACACCATTATAAGAACTGCTCCTATTTACTGTAAATTGATATTCCCCACGATAAGAATTATTTTTGTCGTAAAGGTTAAAAATACGATTACTCCAATAACTTTTGTTATCTTTCTCAAATCGTGATATGTTGGATTTAACAAATTGCTTAACAGGATTAACTTTCAAAGGTATTTACCCCTATGCATCTTTACTTTTTATTTTTGTTGGGTATATTGTATCACGAAATCAAATTTTTAGGACATAATGTCACGGTGTTTTTTATGGGGCGGATAGTGGGATTGTTTTCAACAACTGCGCCCTCGCGATAAACGGCACCGTTTCAAAATTAAATCTGCGTGAGCAGGGTGCAAACTGGAAGCAGTTTGCACTGTCCGCTCCGCAAAAGCGTGGTTTTGATTTATAATTTTTCAACTCTCCTTACAGTCGTGCCTCTGCTCGGGCTTGTTCGAACCAAAGACAAAGCTTCGCTTTGTGGTTCTCATCCCAATCACACAAAATAAAAAACACAGTAACAATTGTTACTGTGTTTTTTATGGGCGGATAGTGGGATTGTATCGGATTATTCGGGTACGCATAGCACTCTTTTCACTATTAAATCCTATCGGATTTTGTCGCTCAATCGTGCTATTTGCTCTTACGGGCTAGGCACTTTGTGCCGTCGCCCTACCGAAAATCCTCTGTCTTGGATTTTTTTCGTTAAACGTGACTACGGATTTTCTTTTCAGAAACTCCGTTTCTTCCAAAGAAAAGTCCTCCGCACTCTGCAAAAAATCCGCTCGAACTCCACAAAATGCTTTCGCATTTTAGTGGCTTCTCATCCTCACATACTCATAATAAAATTCCCGATAACATAAGTCATCGGGAATTTTATGGGCGGATAGTGGGATTCGAACCCACGTATATCGGAACCACAATCCGAGGTCTTAACCACTTGACGATATCCGCCATCCGTAAATCCATTATATCAAAACAACTTTTTTCTGCAAGCTATATTAGTTTTTCTATTTTATCTTTTGATAAATTCCGTCTTTTACTTCTCTTAAATTTTTTTGCACTTCATATTCATACATATACGAAAATTTAAATGGATCTGTTATAAAATAACCACCCGGTTTTAACGATCTTTTTAACTCATGAATTGTATCTATTATTGTTGTATGGTTACTTATATATGGCAGTACATTATTTGCCGAAATGATGTCAAATTTTTCACTCGGATAATCTTTTGCCACATCTTGTATTCTTGTATCCCATTTTGCTTTGTTTGGATTATCATACGTCTCTTGGACAAATTTAAAAATATCATCTTTTACCCTATAATGACATTTTTCAAATAGACCTCTGTTTCTAATATCATATATAAAGCTCTGACCTGCATACATAGGATAACGCGGCGAATCAAAAAATGAATTTACAAATAAAGAACGACTATCCGGTTTTGATTGCATATCTACAATCTGCATATTTAAGCTTTTGCGTAAATCTCTCCCTTTTATTGCGTTTTTTATTACTGCTAAATATGAAAACGGTTCTTGTGATGAACCTATACCAACTATCAACATATTTTTCTGATTATTAGGTCTGTGTTTGAATACGCTCTTTAATATATTCTCAACATCAATAAATTCATCTGCAGGCGCTCCATAATATTGACCTCGTCTAAAATAACTTGACGCAGTTACACTGAAATGTTCTGCTAATTTATCCAATTCGGGATGAGCGGTAAAACTTGGACTATTATTGCGTTTTATCGGTCTTGAATAATATATTTGATTTGGATAAATTGGACTAATCATTCTTTTATATAGTTGGTGATACACTAATATATAACTTGTAAAAAATTTTTTTGCCATTTCTGTATAAAATATTTAACATTAATCATTCATTTAGATGATTTGATTTTTATATGAAATGATATTCTAGAATGGTAAATTTACCTATATTTATAAGGAAAGGATATATAATGGAAATCAAATCAATTGTTGGATCAAAACTCGGTTCATTAACATTTAATAGATCAACATCCACAAATCCATTTGAAAAAACAAGTTTTAAAGGAAGAACATTTAACGGCAGTGTTTTACCATTTGCGGATGTATTTCAATCAATCAAGCCTGTAGAAACCGTAAAACCTAACAAAGTTAAAATGGTTGCAGGCGCAGTTATTAGTGCAATAGTTGATTTTAAATCAAAATTAACTCAGCCTGTCATTAATTTTGCGAATAACGTAAAAGAAAAAATCGGACACGTAAAAGAACATATCGTTAATAGTATTGATTCTATTAAGAATGTAAAAACTTCAATCGTTGAAATGGGTAAATCCGTTCACGAAAAAGTTGCACACGCACTCGAAGGTAAAGCAGGTGAGCCGGGCCCTGACGGTGCAATTATTCTGAATATGAAACATATCAATGCACAAGCACCCGTTAAAGATTTAAAGGCGACTTGGATTGCAGAAAATGAAAAAATGCTTTCTAAAGAAGGAAAGGCAGTTGCATAATGAATAAAAAAATTGAAAGAATTATTGATGCTTTAGAAAAACATGAAGATATGGAATCTATTGAAATTCTTGAAGAATTAGGTACTAATTCTCCTGATAATGATATCAGAGAACTTACATCTAAAGCACTTGTAAGAAAAAATGTTCACGACTCGCTTAAAGTAGTTATCATCAATCAAGGTAAAGGTATCAATGACCTTAGTCCGGTTGTTGCAATGAGCACTGTTAATGAAATTCTTGCTCTTGAAGATAAAACAGAAGCGATAAAAATACTTGATGATACTATCAATATGAATGATATTGAAGAAGTCAGAGAAAATGCTAAATCAGTTAAATCTCTTTTAACATTAAGCGAATAATTTATCATATCACAGCATAAAAGAATCCTATAAAAGGATTCTTTTAAACTGTGAAAAAAAGTATTAACTTGGAATAAAAAAAAATGGTCTTTCATAAAATAGCTAGATTTGTAAAAAATATATCCTTTATGTTACTTGCCGCACAAGGTGCGTTTCTTCAAAAACGGCTGATAAAAAAACTCGGCTATGATCCTAAGACGTTTTCTAAAGATATTTCTATTGAAATAAATCAGGAAGAAATCGCAAAACGTGAGAAAATCGAAGTTGATTTAAGAGCAATTCTCAAAAAATATAAAAATAACCCTGAAGAAATAGTGCAATTTATAGAGAATACACTTAATGTAAAAGTGTACAGAATTAAGAATGTAAAAAAAGTGCTTAAAAAAATAACAGAAGAAGACGGTTTGATTACGGAAAGAACAGGCTTAAAAGCGCTACAACTAAATTGGATAACAAAAAAACGTCTTGGATTAAAAACAGAAACAATGATTTTAACGGATTTAGAACCTGATATATATCTTCTTATAAATTCCCTGCATAAATGGTACACAAGAAAAGAAGGTTTCCCTGGGTTTGATGAAAAATCTCAGAGATTACTGAAAAAATTTAACAAAAAAAATGCAGATAAACTTATAAAAAAATTAACCATAAAACAAATTCAAGGTTTACGTGACGCAATCGCACGTGATGTTCAGGCAATAGAGTTTGTTGAAGATTATGCAAAGAAAAATCAAGGCGCTAAAAAAGCGTTAGAAAAAATGCACACTGAAAAGGGTGCAAATTTATAAAATCAAATTATGACACAAATCGAAAACCACCCTAAGGGGTTATATCTATTATTTTTTACAGAAATGTGGGAACGCTTTTCATATTACGGAATGCGTGCATTACTCGTATTATATATGATTCAGAACCTGATGTTTTCTAATCAGAAAGCAGGCGATATTTACGGTCTATATACAGGTTTTGTTTATCTGACACCGTTGATTGGCGGATATATTGCAGACAGACTTCTTGGTCAAAGAAGATGTATTTCAATTGGGGCATTTCTTATGTGTGCCGGTTTGTTTATGCTCACATCAGGAAAGGTAGATTTATTTCTGCCCGCACTTTTTGTAATGATTTTAGCGAACGGATTTTTTAAGGCAAATATAAGTTCAGTTCTTGGTCTGCTTTATGAAGATAAACCTGAAAAAAAAGATTCTGCATATACAATTTTTTATATGGGTATAAATCTGGGCGCATTTTTCTCCCCTCTTATTTGCGGAACAATAGCTTACAAATTCGGATTTCAATACGGCTTTGCCGCAGCAGGTGTCGGTATGTTAATCGGGCTGATTACATATAAATTATTTGAAAATAAATTGCTTGGCACTTGTGGACTTAATCCAATAAAAAAAGAAAAAATTACTGATAAATCAGAAAAGAAAATTGTCACAAAACGTGAACGGGAAAAAATACATGCCCTGCTAATTCTGATGGGATTTACAATAGTTTTTTGGACTTGTTATGAGCAAGCAGGATGTTCTCTTACTATGTTTGCAGAATTTTCGACAAACAGATGGTTTTTTGGACATACAATCCCTGCCGGTTATTTCCAATCACTCAATCCATTATTCATAATTATTTTAGCCCCGCTGGCTTCTGTTTTATGGACAAAATTAGGTGAAAAGAAATTAGAACCGACTTCTGTTGAAAAATTTACAATTGCTTTAGGTTTAATGAGTGTTGCATATATAGTAATGGCATTTGCGGGAGATTTATCTACACATAATTGGGTTTCTCCTATGTGGCTTGTTAGCGCATATTTTATTATGACTGTTGCGGAACTTTGCCTGTCACCTATTGGTTTATCACTTGTTTCAAAATTAGCACCTAAACAATTCATATCAGTGCTTATGGGGTTATGGTTTTTATCAAGCTTTTTCGGGAATATTTTTGCAGGCTTTTGGGGCGGCAAATATGGTTCTATAAGTACGGAAGTTCTGTTTCTTACTCTTGCTATGATATCTTTGATTAGCGCTGTTTGTCTTGCTTTCCTAATCCCTAAACTTAAAAAAATATTAGGAAGAACATAATATTTTTTAAGATTTATTATGAAAATTTTTATGTTCAATTTAAAATATATATAAGAGCGAATAATTAATAGGGAGTGTGTATAGATGAAAGCTGTTGTATTTAGTGATAAAGACGGATTACGTTTAGATAAAAATTATGAAAAACCTGTTCCTAAAAAAGGAGAGGCTTTAATCAGAGTAACTTTGGCAGGTATTTGTAACACCGATTTTGAAATAACAAAAGGTTATATGGGATATAACGGAATTTTAGGACATGAATTTATCGGTGTAGTGGAAGATGTTAACGATGATGATAAATCTTTAATAGGCAAAAGAGTAACAGCAGAGATTAGCTACGGCTGTGATGACCCTGATTGTGAATGGTGTGCTGTGAAAAATTATCGTCATTGTCCAAACAGACATACTTTGGGAATTTGGAAGAAAGACGGCTGTTTTGCAGAATACGTAACAATGCCGACTAACGTAATATTTGAAATTCCTGAAAATGTTGAAGATGAACAGGCAGTTTTTGTAGAGCCACTTGCTGCTGCTTGTGAAATAACCGAGCAATTACATATCCAACCTATTCAGAAAGTTCTTGTTTTAGGTGACGGCAAGTTAGGTCTTACAACTGCGCTTACTCTTCACTCACAAGGTTTAAATGTAACCTTAGTTGGAAAACATCAAAATAAACTTGATATAGCTAAAAATCAGGGTGTAAAAACTCAATTATTACAAGATACAAAAGTTGATAATTCTTATGATGTTGTTGTAGAAGCAACAGGCTCTGTTTCAGGATTTGAAACATCCTTAGGACTTGTTAAACCAAGAGGGGTATTAGTTCTAAAAAGTACGATTGCAACAGGGAAAGAATTAAATTTAGCTCCAATAGTAATCAATGAAATTACTGTATTGGGCTCTCGCTGCGGACAATTTCCACCGGCATTGAATTTGTTAAAAAATAAAAGAATAGATTTTAAACCGTTTATTTCAGCTGTGTATTCCGTTGATGATGCAATTGAAGCTTTTGAGGCAAACAAATCAAAAGAGACTGTTAAAGTCTTGTTAAAATTTTAGGTGAAGAATGGATAAAAATACTAAAAAAGCTATAACTTGGTTATCAATAGGACATTTTGTCAATGACTCTTATACCGGATTTATTAATCCTATAATGCCGTTTATTGCTGCAAAACTAGGTATAACAATGGCATTTGCGACCTTAGTTTTAAGTATTTCTCACGTTTTTTCATCAATGTTACAGCCAATTTTTGGGTTCTTTGCAGATAACATGCTAAAACGTATGTTTATATTTTGGGGTTTGATTTTAACATCAATCTTTATTCCGTTAACACCGTTGGCACCGACACCATTTGTTTTGATTTTATTTATAATTCTCGGCAGTTTGGGAAATAGTTTTTATCATCCTCAATCAACAGGATTTGTAAATAAATTTGCGGGAAGTGATGATTTTGGTGCAAGATGCATGGGACAGTTTATAAGCATGGGCTCTCTTGGCTATGCACTCGGACCTTTGATTGCAGCCTTTGTCGTTCAGCATGATATGGCAAAAATGCCGATAACATCTATTACAGGTCTTGTTCTAGCCTCTCTTATGTTTGCTTGCGTTCCAAAATTATCAAATATTTATCCAAAACCTGAACATAAGAAATTTATTGAAACATTTATTACTATTTTAAAAAATTCAACAATGAATAATCTTATGATAATTTCAATGATGAAAGTTTTGATTACAACAAGTTGTTGTACTCTTTTACCGTTCTTATGGAAAAACGAAATGGGATATTCTCCAATGTATATTGGCACAGCACTATTTTTGTTCGTTTTAGCAGGTGGAATTTGCTCATTAACAAGCAGAAATATAGAAGTAGCATGGGGTACAAAAAAATTATTATATTTCTCGATGATTGCAACTTTACCAATGATTATATTGTTTAATTTTACTTATCAATCTCATCCTGTATTGTCATTAGTTACATTTGTAGTAATCGGTTATACAACAATGCTTGCTCAGCCTGTGACAATGGTAATGGGACAAAAGATTTTACCTGAATATAAAAGTATTGTTGCAGGGTTTATGAACGGATTTGCATGGGGTGTTGTCGCAGTATTTTTATCTTTAATCGGATTATGCGCGCAAAAATACGGAATTATGAATGTTCTTATGATTTTATCACTAATTCCTGCTTTATCGTCATATATAATTAAATATTTGCCAAATGAGTAAATTATTATGCTTAGTAATTTTATAAAAAAATTCTTTATATTTATAATTGGAATATATCAAAAAATATCAAGTTTGACACCATCAAGGTGTAGATTTTATCCGACTTGTTCTCAATACACAAAAGAAGCTATAACAAAATATGGTATATTAAAAGGCGGCTGGCTTGGGATAAAAAGGATATGCAGATGTCACCCTCTTAATGAAGGCGGCTATGATCCTGTCCCTTAACACAGGTAAATTAATGGTTTACCACATTTACCCCTATTTTCCCCAACGTCTGTTTCTGCTATAGAATTTTCTGACTGAATTTGCAAGGAAAGTTCTGTCAAATTCCGGCCAAAACTCATCAACAATCAAAATTTCAGAATAAGCTATCTGCCACAATAAATAATTAGAAACTCTTATTTCTCCACCTGTTCTAATCAATAAATCAGGGTCAGGAGAATTTTTTGTATATAATTCCTGTGAAAAAATTTCTTCATCAATTGAATCAATATCCAGTTCACCATTTTTAACTTTTTGAGCTATATTTTTTGCGGCAGTGACAATTTCATCTCTAGCACCATAATTAAATGCAATCTGAAGATGAACACCCTTGTTATCTTTAGTCACATCAATTGCGTGGTATAAAATTTCCTGTAATTTCGGGCTTAATTTTGTTAAATCTCCCAAGAAAGAAATAACAACACCATTTTCATGCAATTCTTTTAATTCATTTTTAATAGTTGTACCTAACAAATTCATCAGAAAATCAACTTCTTCAGGTTTTCTATTCCAATTTTCAGTTGAAAATGCATATACTGTGAGATACTTAATTCCAAAATCATCACAAGCATACACGGTTTTCTTTAAAGCATCTACCCCCTTTTTATGTCCGACAGCGGAAGGCAAACCTTTTTCTTTCGCCCATCGTCTGTTACCGTCCATAATTATTGCAATATGTTTTAAATTAGTTTTTTCAACTATTTCTAATATATCTTTTTCATCTTCTAAAATTTTGCTCATAATAATATCCTTCTAAGATAACACTATATTATAAAAATTCTAATAAATCAAAAAGGGCTTAAGTCATTTGACTCAGCCCTTTTTGTTGAATCGAGGGGGAAAACTTTATTACCTACCCATACCGTATGTAAACATACTGCTTCGTTGGATACCTTCATATAACATTCTTTGACAAGCTTCCATTTCGGTTGCAACTTGTTGAAGCCTTGATTGCAACATCTTCTGTTCCATTTCGAGTTTCTTTTCTAATTCGTTGTATTCCGCCTTTTTAACTCGATACTCACTCATTTGAGGAGCTTCAGGATCAAGACTGCCGTAAAATTCTTCATTCTCAGTAATTTTAGCTGTCAAAACACTCATTTTCTCTGTA
>OMPX01000097.1 GCA_900313115.1 uncultured bacterium | reverse complement strand
CTTTGGCGGCGTTACAACAAGAAACTTCGTATTAGCGATGATATTGGGTATTGCAATCGGTACTTATTCAAGTATTTTCTTCTGTACAGTACTTGTTGATATCTGGAATGAAAAGAAATATGCAAGTTTAACTTCTAAAAAAGCTTAATTTTAAATTTTGTTTATTAGGAAAGTGGGATAGATTTTATCATATCCCACTTTTTCGTGTATAATCATAAAAAAGGAGTATTATGAAAACAGAATTATTAGCACCTGCAAAAAATATTGAAATAGCAAAAGTTGCAATTGATTCAGGTGCTGATGCGGTTTATATTGGGGCTTGTAGTTTTGGGGCACGTTCTAAAGCAGGTAATAGTATTGAAGATTTAAAAGAACTTGTTAAGTATGCTCATAAGTTTTATGCTAAAGTATATGTTACCGTAAATACTATTATTAAAAATGATGAAATACCTGAGGTTAAGTTACTTATAAAAAAATTATATGATATTAAGGTTGATGCCTTGATTGTTCAGGATATGGCGATATTAAAATGGTCTAAAGATAGTGAAATTCCGCCTATTCAACTGCATATAAGTACACAGTGTGATAACAGAGATTTAGAAAAAATATCCTTTTTTAGCAAGTTAGGTATATCAAGAGTTGTATTAGCAAGAGAGCTGTCTTTAAAACAAATAGAAAATATCAAAAAAGAAAATCCAAATCTTGAATTAGAGTGTTTTTGTCACGGTGCTTTGTGCGTGTCATATAGCGGTCAGTGTTATTTAAGTCAATATATCGGCGGTCGTTCTGCTAATAGAGGTGAGTGTGCACAACCATGCAGAAAAAAATATTCGATTGTTGATTCTAGCGGAAATAAGCTGATTGAAAACAAACATGTCCTTTGCTTAAAAGATTTTAATGCATCTGATTATATTGAAAAAATGGTTAAAATTGGCGTTAATTCGTTTAAGATTGAAGGACGATTAAAAGATGCTAATTATGTGAAAAATGTGGTTGGATATTATAGAAAGTTATTAGATAAATATTCGGAAAAAACATCATCAGGCGAAATTGATTTGGGTTTTGAGCCTGATGTAAATAAGACATTCAACAGAGGTTATACTCATTATTTCTTAAATGGAAGGGAAAAATGTTTTAATTTTGATTCTCCAAAATTTGTTGGTGAATATATTGGAAAAATTGATAAGGTTTTTGATAAATACGTTGTTTTAAATTTAAAAGATGGAATTAATTTATCAAAACAAGACGGGTTATGTTTTGGAAATGACGGTGTGCTGGGTGCTTATGTAAATAATATTATTGGAAATAAGGTTTATCTCAGTTCAACACTTCCTTTGAAAAAGGGAATGACAGTTTTAAGAAATTTGGATAGTTTATATATAAAAAAATTAGAGCAGACAAATCCAAAACGTAATATTTTTGTCGATATTGAGTTTGAACAGGGGATGTTAAAAGCTGTTGATTCTGATGGAAATTTCGCAAATGTTTTGATAGAAGAAACTGAACATGCAAAAAATATAGAAAAAAATATTGATAATTTTAAAATATCAATGTCTAAAAGTGGTGCTGATGGGATGTTTAAGACAAAAAATATCAGTATTAATTCAGAATTACCTTTTATGCCGATTTCAAAGATGAACGAGTATAGAAGAAGTTTGTTTGAACTGTTACTAAAAAACAGGATTGAAAATTATAAGGTTCAATTGCAAAATGAAATTAAATATTCTAAATATTATAAATCAGAATTGGATTATAGAGAAAATGTTTTTAATTCTGATGCGGAAGCCTTTTATAATTGTTGTTCTTCAAAGGTTTGTGAATATGCACTTGAGAAAAATGTTCCGCAAGATAATGTTGAACTTATGAGAACAAAACATTGTATAAAATATGCTTTGAATATTTGTAAAACACCGGACAAATTATTTTTGGTTGATGAAAAAAATGTATATTATCCTCTTGTTTTCGATTGTAAAAAATGTGAAATGGCTGTGATGAAACCTGCTAAATAATTAGGGTGTCATTTTTAATTTCGCACAGTTCTCCATAAGGAACGGTTATTTTTTCTTTATCGTGCGTTATTTTGTAACCTCCCAAAGTTGGAATATCGTATTTTTGTGCTATTTCTTCTAACAATTCGTCAAGTTGTTCGGGGTATCCGCTGTCAAGAAAATCGCCTAAGATTAAACCTTTTATATTTTTTCTGAATTTTTCAATATTCAATAATTGTGTGAACATTTTATCTATTTTGTATACAGGCTCATTTAAATCTTCGGCAAAGAAAATAAAATCTTCATCAGGTATAAAATCAATTCCGCATAAAGATACAACAGATGCAAGATTCCCACCAAATGTTATGCCTTTAGCACAACCTGATTTGTATATTTTTTCTGCTTTTATTTTTATTTGCTTCCCTTCTGCAACTGTATTGAAAAAGTTTGTTATAGTGTATGGTTTTATTTCTTCAAGTCCAAAATCGCCTCTTGCCATTGGCCCTGAATATGTGATAAGCCCTGCATTTTTTAGAAACATTGCTGATAGTATTGTTATATCTGAGTATCCGCAAAATATCTTCGGATTATTCCTTATTAAATCATAGTCAATTTTATCTATCAGCCTAAGACAACCGTATCCGCCTCTTGCACAAATTATCGCATTGATATCTTTGTTTGAAAATGCCCAATGCAGGTCTTCCAGTCGGTTTTTGTCGGTATCTGACATGTATTTGTTTTGATCAAACAAGTGTTTCGAGCAGATAACATTATATCCGTTATTTTCAAAATATTGTTTTGCTCTTTCAATTGCATCTGCATCTTTAATACTTCCTGCAGGTGCTATAAATGCAATTGTGTTCCCTTTTTTTAGCGGTTTTGGTGTTATGTGGTTCATAATAGTTCCTTTATGTTATAATCATAATATCATGAATGAGGGATATTTACCGTTATATAGAAAATATAGACCGCAAAAGCTTGATGATATTGTAGGGCAAGCTCATATCAAGCGTGCTTTAACAAATGCAATAGAATTGAATAAAATTTCTCATGCATATTTGTTTACAGGTCCGAGAGGGACAGGTAAAACGTCTACTGCAAGAATACTTGCTAAGTCTTTGAATTGTGTAAATGGTCCTACGGTTACACCATGTGAAGAGTGTGAAAGTTGTAAATCAATTACTGCTACTATTCCTGTTGATGTTATTGAAATGGATGCTGCAAGTAACAGATCTGTTGAGGATGCCAGAGAAATATTAGAAAAAGTTAATTATGCGCCTATTCATGGTAAGTATAAAATCTATATTATTGACGAAGTCCATATGCTTTCAAAAGAAGCGTTTAATACGCTGCTGAAAACTTTAGAAGAACCTCCTAAAAACGTGATATTTATTCTTGCGACAACAGAGTCTTATAAGGTCTTGGATACAATAAAAAGCAGATGTCAAAGATTTGATTTTAAACGTATTACGACAAATGATATTATAGAGCATTTGAAAAAAATTGCAAAACTTGAAAATATAAAAATATCTGATGATGCAATTTCCGTGATAGCTAAAAGTTCTGCAGGCGGTATGCGTGATAGCCTTGCGTTGCTTGATCAGGTTAGTACAATGGGGATGAGTGAGGAAATTACTGTTGAAGATATAAATAATCTTTTGGGCAGGTTGTCTTTTGAAACTCTTTTACAGCTGGGTACTCATATTGCAAATTCTGATGGGAATTCTGCTATAAATACTTTAGAAAAAATATATAATGACGGTAATGAACCTATGCAGATTTTGTCTAATCTGTTGTTATTTTTTAAGAATGTCTTAATCTATAAAACGTGTGATGAAGAATCATCTTTGTCATTAACAGGTTTAACGCAAGAACAGTTAAGAATGTTGGATAATCTAAAAAATGCTTTAGAAAAACACCAGTTGATTTTCTTAGTTAATAAGATTTCTGATTATTTAAAAGAAATTAAGCTATCTAATAACCCTCAATTGTGGCTTGAAGTTGCATTGATAGATTTGTCAAATTTGTCCGATAATACAAAGTTATTAGATTTGCAGGAAAGATTATTGCGCTTAGAAAGTGGTGAAGAGTATCAGCCGATACGTCAAAATATTGTTAAACCGGTTATTGAAAAGAAAACTTCAGTGGATACTAAATTGGATGCTAAAGTTGAAACAGATGTTAAACAAAATGTTCAGGTTGTACAAAATGCTGAACAGAAAGTTGAAAATGCAAACGAGCCAAAACTTGATGAAGCCAAAGAAAAGACTGAGGTTATTCATCAGTCTGCCGAAAAAAAATTTTCGATTTTTGGCAATATAAATGATTTAGAAGGATTGTGGATACAAATTTTAAATGAAATTCCAATGAGTGATGGCGGTGGTTTTGCCAAGATGAAAGCGTTGACTCAACTAGTAAAATGTGATGAGTCAGGTGTAGTTGTTGCAGTAAAGAAACCTCTTTCTGCAGCTGCATTTAATTTGCCTGAAAAGAAAAAAATTATGATGAGTGCTATCTGTAAAGTTTTAGGTACAGATTCCGTTGATTTGTTGATAAGAGAGCGTTTGCCGGAGGATGCGCAAATAAAAAAAAAGTATAATCAGCAACCCAAAGCAAGTCCGATAGCTCCCCCTAAGGATTTGATTGATAATGATGATGTTATTGATGAAAAAGAAATTGAAGTCTCTGTCAAATCAGTTGAAAAAAAATCTAATCAAGATTTAAATATGTCTGATCAACAAAAAATGATAATTGATTTATTCGATGCTAAAATACTCTAATTTTTTTTGTAAAATGTTTTATTATTGTTGAATTTTATCTATCTTTTTAGTTCTATTTTTCTTTATTAAGAAATGTTAAAATAACTTTTTAGAAATATGAGTCTGAAAGCCACTTATAACTTGATAAAAATAACCATGTATAATTGTTAATATTAATTAGTGGTAATCGTCTAAAATATGCATTATAATAATATTGTACAGTTTATTGTTGAATAATTGTAAGAACTTAAACGACGGTTTAAGTAGTATGAAAAATATCTGACTGAGGCTGAGCCATTTTGCGTATGCGAGATGGTAGAGTATGCATATGACAAAAAAACTATCAAAAATCGCGATATTGATATTTTTGCATATCTGTATGATATGTGTTATTTGTGTGCCTTGTGTGTTTGCTTCAACAGTAACTGTAGATACTTATACAGCCCTAAGAGATGCCATTATTGATTCTGTTACTTCAACAATAAACTTATCCGGACCCATAAACGCAGGCTCTGCTGAAACATTTGCCCTTGGAACTCAGACAGCAGATTCTCTTGTTATTAATGGTGGTTCATCTTATTCTCTTACGGCACGTAATTCTCAAGGTATCATTGTTGGTAATACTCAAGAATTAACAATCAATTCATTCACTAATATTTCTAAATTTCAGTCAGATCAAGGTGGTTTTATTAAAAGTTCGGGAACAGTTTCCCTTTTAAATTCTAAATTTAGTGAAAATAAGAATGATTCAAGTCTGGTTTCTGCCGGAGGTGCAATTTATAGCACAGGTGTGTTGTATGTTTCAAATTCGGGTTTTGAGCTGAATGCAAATAGTGTTACAGGTAGCGGTAATGCGTATGGTGGCGCTATTTATGCAGAGGGTACATTGAATGTTGATAACTCTACTTTTTCCAGAAACAGTGCATCTGCAAATGATTCTAAAGGTGGAGCTATCTACACTAAGGCTGCTAATACAAAAATATCAAATTCGACTTTTGAAATCAACTTTATAAACAATACAAATTCCGCATATGGTGGTGCAATTTATGCTGTAAATGATTTAATAATTGAAAATTCAACTTTTTCCAGAAACTATGTTCAAAGTGCTTCTGTAAATGCAGGTGCTATTTATGCAGAAG
The DNA here is from genome assembly GCA_900313115.1 of uncultured bacterium. Classification (GTDB taxonomy): domain Bacteria; phylum Cyanobacteriota; class Vampirovibrionia; order Gastranaerophilales; family Gastranaerophilaceae; genus UBA2883. The sequence continues at coordinate 10,023 of OMPX01000097.1, read as the reverse complement.
CTAATCTTGATATCGTCGCAGATAATGGTACATCTGTTTTTTCTGCAAACTATAAATCATCAGATAATGGTACAACAATAGTTTATGAAGCTGTGTATATGTCTAATCCGGCATCAGTTTTAGCGCTCACTGCGAAAAATTCCGGTATTATCAATTTTTATGACGAGATTAATGGTGCAAACGGTTATTCTGTCAATATCGGCGGAACATCTAACGGTGTTGTTAATTTGTATAATGCAATAAAAAATGCAAATATTACATTGGAAAACATAACATTAAATTTACTTACAGGTACAAATGCTGCTTCAATTCAATCAACTGCAAATTTATCAAGTTCCAGTTTGAATGCAAATAGCGGGATTATTTCTGTACAAGATTCTTCAATAAAATCTTTAGATATAGGTAAGTTAACTTCAAATTCTAATGTATCGTATTTAATAGATGTTGTATTCTCGGGTGGTACGCTAAGGAGTGATAGTTTTAATTTGTCTTCAGGTTCGTCAGGGGTTGTAACATTATCCTCTATTGGGTCGATTACGGTTGATACATTCGGGAAAACCGGCACAGTAGGGTATAATTTAATTAACAATACTTATACGTCAAAAGTGTTAAATAATGCTACATCCTCTATTCAACTTGCTTTGGCTGACAGTTTGGTTTCTTCTTTTGACAAAAATATAACTGTTGCGGATTATCTGAGCAGTTCAAAATATGTTCTTAAATCGACTGATTTTGTTGGTAAAATTGGTATATACGTAAATTCAGCAGGTGACAGTATTGTATTTGGTATGAAAGATAGGGCGGATACTTTAGCTGCTGTTAACCAATTTAATTCTCCGGGGGCAAAGGAGAAAAATTTTAATATTGCTGCTTCTACAACGTATTCTGTTCGAGATAATACAGGTGCGACAAATCAAAGCGGTTTGATGGCTGTTGTTGGTGCGTCAGGTGCCGTAATTGATTATGTAGGAAATTATAGCGGTTTTGTTGTTCCAAACGGTGCAAATTTATCAATCACTAATGTTGCAATAAAAAATGCGCTTAGTAATTATAGTGGAGCTGTTATATCAAATAATGGCAGTGTTTCTATATCAGGTTCAAATTTTACAAACAATAAATCAATCGGAGCAGGTTTAAGTGGTGGTGCTATCTATAATAATGGTACTATGACTATTCAAAATACAAGTTTTTCAGGTAACTATTCTATTGGTGCAAATAATCGAGGAGGTGCAATATATTCAGTTTCGGATCTTACAATTAAATCGACAGGTTCATCTACCGTAACATTCTCAGGCAATTATGTTGCCGATTCAAATTCTTCCTCAAAGACTTATGAGGCTATATATATGGGCTCAGGCTCAACTTTGACCTTAAATGCTTTAAGTGGTGGTAAGATTGTATTTAATGATATTATTAGCGGTGCAGATTCTTATAATCTTGTTTTATCGAGTGATAGCAATTCGTCTGTCAGATTTAATAACGCTGTTCAAAATGCAAAAATTTCTTTTTCCGATGGTGAGTTGATATTAGGTTCAGGAACTGATGGCGGCGGTTCAAATATAATTGCAAATTTTAGCGGTTCAGAATTTACCGCTACAAGTGGCAAGGTTAATATGCACGACTCTAAAACTTCTTCATATAATTTAGGGAAAATAAATTCGTCAAGTGCCGTAAAATATGATATTGATATGAAATTAAGCTCAGGTTCTATATTATCTGATAGTATAACAGCGCAATCCGGTTCAACCGGAACTATAACCATAAATTCAATATCAGGTGTTACAATTTCTGACGTGATTAACAATGTGGACCTATCATATCTTGCCACACATCCGATTGTTGTTTCTGTTTTAAATAGAGCTGTTGCGACAGATAATATTAAACTTGCATTATCATCAAATATTACATCTTCAAGCGATTTTTCAAAAGAGTATTCCGTTGCGGATTTATATAATTCAGGCTCTCAAAGATATATTGTTCCAAGCACGAGCGTATTAGGTACGTTTAGTTTTTATCTGAATGATTCAAAAGATGCAGTTGTTGTCGGATTGGTAGGCAGCTCTGATGCGTTATATTTAACGAATATATTTGCGCCGTCATCTACTCCTAAAAAAGACCGTTATTTTACTGTTGCCAATAACACAACATATACCGTAAAACACGATAGCGGTGTTACGTCAAAAGTCGGTAATATGTATGTTCAAGGTTCTTCTAAGACTACATCTGTTATTGATTATAAAGATGAAGATTTGAACAGATATTCAGGTTTTGATGTTCAATCGGGTGCAGTCATTGAATTATCAAATCTTACTATAAAAAATGCTTTGTCAACTTCAAACGGAGGTGTAATAAACAACTCCGGCACTGTTGGAACATCAACATCGAGTGGGATATCAAATGTTTTATTTAAAGAGAATCAGGCTGTTAATGGTGGTGCTATATATAACACAAGTTCTATTAACAGAATATCAGGTACTACTTTTGAAAATAATATTGCAACATCTCTAAACAGCAACGCATCAGGCGGTGCAATATATAACAGCGGTACTGTAAGATTGATTACGAACAGTTCATTTACAGGAAACAGAGTTATTGCCGATAATACGTTAAGTAACGCTTATGGCGGTGCAATATACAACTCAGGTACAATGACTGTTTCAGCGTCATTCACTGATAACTATGCTGTTGGTAAAAATGCTTATGGGGGTGCTATTTATTCTACCGGTGCTATTACATTGTTAGCTGACAATAATAATTATGAAATTAGGGGTAATTATTCTCAATCAAGTGGCGGTGGAAAAGTATATAATGCTATTTATATGAATAGTTCAGTTATAGAAAAAGGACTCACAATTCAAACTGCTGCTAATGGTACTTATAGTATTTATGATTCAATTGATGGTGGTCAAGGCTATTATGTTACAATTACATCTCAAGATGGTAGCGGTGCTGTTAATTTATATAATCAAATTTCTAATGCAAATGTTAAAATCAATAATACAACATTAAATTTATCCGGAGATTCTGCATACACGAACTATGTTTTTTATACACTGGCAACAACAGATACTACCGGAACATCCGGACAGCCAAAAGCAAAATTAAGCTTAGATATGTCATTATCAGCAAGAAAAACTGATACAATTAAAATTACATCAAATAGTAATGTATCATCAGGTTATTTAACTATTTCTAATATAGTAGGTATTACCAGTGCAGATATTACAGATACAAATATAACACTACAAGTTTTAAATAGAGAAAGAAATAATACTATCAGAATTGTATTAGATTCTGCATTAGAGGAATCTTTAAAAAGAACAATCGGATTATCAAATTATTATGATTCTGCGACAAATTCATATAGGGTCACTCCTGACAGTTATTTGGGCGGTGTCGGTGTAACTGTAAATTCGGCAGGAGATAGCTTGGTATTTGGTCGATTGGCAGCACTGGATCCTTTAGCACAAATTAACCAATTTAATTCATCCGGTAAGAACAGATATTTTATTATGAACAGTGCGACAGCAACTCATACTACATCTGCAAATACAGGCACTACTTATGCAACAGGAACTATGTTTGTTCAAGGTACTGCGTCAGGGAACAATATATCAACAATAAATTATAATAATAACTTTAAGGGTTTTACTGTTGGCGGTAGCGGTAAATTGTCTATATCTAATATTAAGTTTACCGGAGCAAAATCTACAACCTCGGGTGCGGTAATCAGTACACAAGGACAATTAACACTAAGTAATGTTATTTTTGATACCAATAGTGTCACATCAACAGGAACAAATATCACAGGCGGTATATTGTATAACAGTGCTAATCAATCTGATATAACTGCGAAATTTATAAACAATACTGTTACAACAACTAATAGAACAATATCAGGTGCTGCATTGTACAGTAGTGCAACAGTAAATAATATCGGCGGTTCTTATGAGTCAAATAAAGGTATTACGTCGGGTGCAATCGGATATGGCGGGGCTGTGTATTTAACAACAGATTCTACTGTGTATAATGTAGTATCAAATTTTGAATCTAATACGTTGCAATCATCCAATAGCTCTGTGTATGGTGGTGCCTTGTATAATGCGGGTATAATTGGTAAGTATAGCGGAGGTACTTATCAATCAGGTGAGCTTGCGGCTACATTTAAAAATAATAAAGTTTTGGCAGAAAATAATTCTTCTGCAAAGGCTTATGGTGGTGCGTTATATAATACAAGTACGATTCATACTATAAATTCTTTATTTGATTCCAACTATGCATCAAATTTAATAGGTGAAGCATTTGGCGGTGCTATATATGTTGCATCAGGTAGTATTGCGGAAATTAAAAATATTATAAAAAATAACTATGCATACGCAGAAAACACATTGGGTGTTACAAAAGGTGGTGCTATGTATACTGCAGGCAATATTGATTCAATAACTGCCGAATTTAGTGGAAACTATTCTTATTCAATATCTGCGAATGCTTTTGGTGGCGCAATAGAAAACGTCGGCACAATAACAAATCTTGGCGGCAGATATATTAGTAACTATGCTCAGACCGATGAAGGTGACAACGCAAGCGGCGGTGCTGTGTCAAATAGTAAAACTATAACTAATATTACCGGAGAATTTGATTCTAACACTGCACATTCTGTTAGGGGTAACGCAACAGGTGGTGCTATTGTAAATAATCAAAATTCATATATAAATTCAATAACAGGCACTTTTGAGAACAACTCAGCATTATCTGATAATTCTACCGCACGTGGCGGCGCAATCGCAAATGCGGCAGGCGCAACAATTAGAAGTATTAAAACGGATTTTATGTCTAATTATGCTCAGGGTAAGATAACTGCTCAAGGTGGTGCGATATTTAATCCGGGGACGATTGAAACTATATCCGGTTCGTTTAAAAATAACTATGCAATCGGTAATAGTGATGCTCACGGCGGTGCTATTTATACAACTTCAAATTTAGTATTTGTTTCAAGTACCAATGAAAATTATGAGATATCAGGTAACTATATCTCTGTTGACGGCGGTGTAACTAAAGAATATGAGGCAATATATGTTGCAAGTCCGCAAAAAGAAATTCGATTTTTGTTAGACAATGGCGGTTCTTATCTTGTAAATGATAATATTTCAGGTTCAGATGTATTTAACTTAGTTCTTGCTACAGGTTCTTACGGTTATATAAGTTTATTTGGTGAGATGAAAAAGGCTAATACAACTTTGAGTAATGTTACGTTAACATTCGGTGTTAAAACTTTTGCAGATTCCAATACGACATTAAATGCAGATAATGGTTCTATTGTTTTATCAAATGACGGAATCCAAAATTATGAAATTAATAAATTGGTTTCAAGTGCAAATGTAAAATATAGTATAAATTTAGATACTAACACTAAGAAAATTGATACATTCTCTGTTAAGAGAGGCTCAAACGGTACAGTCAAAATTGATTCTATTAATGTCGATGGTGAGTTATCAAAAGGAACATATCAGATTATAAAGTATGTTGGTGATATGACTACGGTTTCTGATAGAGTTCATATTGCAATAGGCAACCTGAATGAAGGCAGTCAATTATTAAAGGCTATAATGTATTATGGAGATACGATTTCAACCGGTTATGTGTATCGTGTTGCAACAACAGAGTATACAAATGATTCCATAAATATTGATTATCAAGATGCAAACGATGTTTTAGCAGCTTTAAATACATTTGAAACAGCAGATGAACGTCATTATAAATTTAAAGCATCAAATAATACTTATCAGGTTGCAAAAAATTTAGGTGAAACAACAAATCAATCAGCACTATATATAGATGGTGGAATTGATGGAGTTTTGCAAAATATTTTGTTATCTAACTCCAGTTCCGGTCAAAGATTTTCAGGTTTTGTTCTGCGTGACGGTACAAATTTATTTATACACGGTGTCAATTTTTATGGTGCTCAATCGACTGCGGGTTCTGTAATTAATGCAAGTTCATCTGATTCATCAAATAAATCAAATGTCACAATATATAGTGCAGCATTTGATCAAAATGCTGCAGGAATGAGCGGGGGTGCTATTTATATTGGTGAGAATGCACAACTATTATTTACTAATAAAGATAATGCAAACAGTTCTGTTTCATTTACAAGGAATAGTGCTGTTACTTCCGGTGGTGCTTTGTATAACAGTGGTGTGTTGGATATCAATACAAACTCCGTCACTATGAGTAATAATACTGCAGGATCTAATGGCGGTGCAATTTATAATGAAAGTACAATAAATATAAATGCTATAACTTCAAATTATAAATCAAACTTTGCCTCAAATGGTGGTGCTATATATAATTCAAACGACGGTGTAATAACAATAGGCAGACCTGATTCTACCCAATTTATGACTTTGAACTTTACTGATAATGGTAAGTCAGGTACAAATTATGCTACAAGAGGCGGGGCAATATATAATTCAGGTATATTTACGGCTTTAGCATACGCAAATATTACATTTAGCGGTAATTATGCTCAACAAGGCGGGGCAATTTATAACTCTAATACTATTGAGTTACAAGGAAATACAACCTTGACTGGCAACTATGCATTAGGTTCGGGGGATAATATTTTCGGTGGTGCTATTTATAACACGGGAACCTTGTTATTAAATACTAAAAATTGGGAGAGTGATTCCGTTCCTGCTGCTGATTTGCGTACTGTTACGATTTCTCAAAATAAATCAAACGGAAATGGTGGTGCGATTTATACTAATAATAAAACCTCCATTTATAGAGCGAATTTTAGCTCAAACACATCGACATCAGGAAGCGGGGGTGCTATTTATTCATCTGCAAAAACATATTCCTCTGAGGGTAAGACATATCAAGGTTTAAGAGTCAGTCGTTCATCATTTAGCGGAAATACTGCAGGATTATATGGTGGGGCTGTCTATATAGACAATAACGGTTCATTCTATAGCAATTCAACATCATATACAAATAATACTGCGCAAAAAGGCGGTGCGATATATTTATCTGATAATGTTTCTGCTTCAATATATAAATTTTTATATACAACATCAGCTTTGAGTGCATCAACTTCTGCATATAATTATTTAGATAATTTTGAGAATTCTTCGCACTCATTGTATGGTACATCCGTTTCAAATAACAAATCGACACAAGGTGTTGGTGGTGCTTTATATTTAAGTGAGGGCGTAACTACAACTCTCTATGGTAACCGATTTATTTCCAACAGTGCAACATCTACAACTGAAAATGCAAAGGGCGGGGCTATATATGTAAATAGCGGTGCAAGTATAGTTAATCCTGTATCTCAATCAGGTTATTCAAGCCCGTTGTTTTTAACCTCAATTAAATCTAACACTCTTACTGCAACATCAGGCGATGCATTAGGTGGTGCTTTATATAACGAAGGTACTGTTACTAACTTGTTTGGCGGGATTTATAATGCGGCAAGAATAAATTCTAATAAAGCGGTTTCAACATCAGGTGATGCAAAAGGCGGCGGTATTTATAATATCGGTACGTTTAATACCGCATCATCTTCTTCAACAACAAATTATTATTACTCTGAACAGATGAACGGTAACTATGCTCAATCTTCAACAGGAGCTGCACTTGGTGGTGCAATTTATAACGAAAATGTCGGAGGTTCTGCTTCGGGTAAATTCGGTCATATAAATGGTACTTTTGACAGTAATTATGCTTTATCATCAAATAATTATTCGGCGGGTGGTGTGATATATAACGCAGCTAATTCTTCTATTGACGGATTAAGAGTATTGTTATATCAAAACTATGCTTCAGGAAAGTCTTCAACAGCGTCAATGGGTGGTGCAATATATAACGAAGGTACTCTGGGTATTCTTGATATGATATATGGTACAAGGACAGTAACAAGAGGCAGTTCTAGCGTGTCGGTTGGATATCCTTCTTATAATTATGTTAAAGATACTCTCGGATCGGCTTATGGTGGTCTTTTGTATAATACCGGTTCAATTACTAAAATATTTGGTTCTTCGGGTAGTTCTTCAAGCTATATTTATACTTATATATACAGTAACTATGCATCAGGTGCTGTAAATGCTTATGGTGGTGCGATTTATAATACAGGTTTTATCCCTGTAATACAAGCGTATTTTTATGATAACTATGCGACTACAAGCGGTTCAGGTGATGCAAAAGGCGGAGCTTTATATAATACAGGAACAATTAGTTCTATAACATTTTGGTCAGGTAATACAAATTCAGGATATAATGCAAACAGAGCAATTTCTACAAATGGCAATGCGTATGGTGGAGCAATATATAATGAAGGGACATTAAGTACAGTAACAAACGGTTACGCAACGAATAACAGAGCAGTATCAGCAAATAAAGCAGCTTATGGCGGTTTTATTTATAATACAGGCTCAGCTATGACTATATATGGCGGCATGACGGGTAACTATGCATCAGGTAAGACAGGTGCTCAAGGTGGTGCAATTTATTCAACGAAAGATGTTAATTTAATTGCTAACGGTACTTATATTCGCTCAATTAAAGGAAATTACACACAGGTAAATGGCGGCTCAAAGGTATATGAAGCTGTTTATATGGCTGATGCTGACACTACATTAAAGATTGATGCAAAGGACTCTTCTATATGGCAAATTTATGATATTTTAAACGGTGCAACTGGTTACAATCTTACTTTGACCGGTAGTACAACAAGTAATATTAGATTTATTGGAGATAATGCTCAAATCAAAAACGCTAATGTTACTTTTAATACAACAAATTTAACTTTAGCACGAAACACTTTTGCTGATTCAAATGTTGTATTTAATGCTAATAGCGGTAAGTTGTATTTGACTGATGGTACAACATATACATATTTAATTAATAAATTGGTTTCAAATGCAAGTGTTAAATATAACATTGATATGAACCTGACAAGCGGAGGCTCAACTGACGTTATCAAATTGACCGACACATCTTCTTCAGGCACGATTACTATTGATAATATCAACTTTATTGATGCAACAGAAGGTAGTTATACAATGAGAGTTTTGAATACGTCAGGAACGGGTGTAACACTCGCTTTAGGTGATAATTTAACAAAAGATTCAGGTATCACTTCTCCTATTGTTTTCTGGTACGAAAAAATTACACAGGCAAGATATACAATGGCATTAGCTAAAAGTAATTCTGCTCTAATCTATTATGATTCAATAAAAGTAGATGTTAATAATCCGAGTAACAGTGATACATTAGCTTTGTTAAATCAATTTGCAGGAGCTTCATCAGCAAAACACTTTGTTTTTGAAACAACATCTGATATTTACAAGGCTAACTCAGATACAGGTTTAACATCAAATACCCAAACAATGACTGTTGATGGGACAGGTAGTGAAACTATAACAAAAACACATCCGACAATAGATTATCAGGGAAATTATTCAGGTTTTGCATTAACAAATAGTTTAGATACAACAGGTTTGACATTAAAAACAGTCAATATACGTAATGCTGTTACTGATTTAAATGGTGCTGTCGTGAACGCATCTGGTACAGCAAACAGTAATCTCACTATGAATTATTCGTCTGCATATAAAAATGTCTCAGGTAATTATGGCGGAGCTATATATACTGCAAATAAGGGATATATTTCATTAACGTATGATATATTTGCGCAAAATAAAGCGAAACAGGGTGGTGCAATCTATAATAGTTCTAGTCGTAATGCATCATCAGGTTCATATCTTTTATTTTTCAATAATACTGCATTGAATCCGACAGGAGATGCTTTAGGTGGTGCTATTGCTAATATTGGTAGTTGGACAAATCTCGGTGATTATACTTTGTTATATGGTAACAGTGCTATTGGTAAAAATGCTCTTGGGGGTGCTATTTATAATACGGGCTCAACAATGAACATTTATCCGCGTCGGTCATCATTTACTTTTGATTCCGAAAATTCAGGCGCTTATATGCAGAATAACTATGTCGTAGGTACGAATAATG
>OMPX01000007.1 GCA_900313115.1 uncultured bacterium | reverse complement strand
CGTTTAGATATTTACCCCTAATGTTTATTATGTACACATATTTTTAATAAACATAATATTGTATATCTTTAGATAGTACCTTATTTGTTGAATTTTAACTTTTGGAAAATAACTTAAAATTATCATGGACAGTAGTGCTAATATGGCTGAATATTAATATAATTTTAATCAAAGTTTTCGCTATATTTAATGTATAATGTACTTATACATTAGATAAGGATATTAAGATATGAAATTAAGTAAAACACAGGCACAAAATTCTTTCAAATACAGTTGGTTATTAAAAAGAGTATTCCCATATATAAAACCTGTAATGGGCAGAGCGGTATTAGGTGCGTGCGTAGCACTTCCTGTCGGTATGCTTGACGGGGTGGTTGCATTTGCTCTAAAACCGTATATGGACTATGTTGTCGGCAAACACGATTTAATATTTAATTTCATGGGACATCAATTTGACATTCCTTACATGGCACTTGCTATGGCAATTCCGTTTGCGGTTGTTTTATTTGCTGTTATTCAAGGTGTTTTAAGATATCTTAATACATATCTCACAGATTGGGTAAGCCAAAAAATTACTAACGCAGTAAAAATAGATTTATTTAAAAAATTAGTATATATGAATTCATCTTTTTATGATGAAAATCCTTCAGGGATAATAATTTCAAGATTTTTGAATGACCCCGATACTGCTTCAAAAAATCTTGTTGATAAATGTAAAAATATTATAGTAAGTTTGTTTGGTGCTTTAAGCTTAATAGCTGTAATGTTGTACAGTTCTTGGAAACTTGCTATCGTTGGAGTATGCGTGCTTTGTATTGCGTTTATTCCTGTTGCTTTAATAAGAAAAAGAGTTAAAAAGGCATCTAATCAAAATATGGTGGTTAACGGCAATATTACAACAAACTTTAACGAAACATATTCGGGAAATAAGGTTATTACTGCATATTGTTTGCAAGATAGACAAGATAGTTTATTTGAATCTCAAGTTCATCAATCTTTTGATATCAATATGTCACTCGTAAAAAGAACAGGTTGGATGTCACCTTTGATGTATTTTATCGCATCTATTGGTATCGCAATTGTACTATTCTACGGCACAAGCTTAATTATGAAAGGTGAAATGACGGCAGGTAGTTTTGCATCATTTGTCACCTCACTATTACTTTTATATAAACCTGTTAAAACTTTAGGAAATACATTGACAAGTATTCAGTCAATATTTGTAGCACTCGGTCGTGTGTTCGAGTTATTTGATATTCAACCGGAAATTGCTGATAGAGAAAATGCGGTTGTCTTAAATGATTTAAAAGATTCAATCAGATTTAACGATGTATGTTTTTCATATACTGAAGATAAAGAAGTCTTACATCACATAAATCTTGAAGTGCAAAAAGGCGAAACCATAGCAGTTGTTGGTAATTCAGGCGGCGGTAAATCAACTTTGGTAAATCTTATCCCTAGATTTTATGATGTAAATACAGGTTCTATAACTATTGACGGGGTTGATATTAGAGATATTACACTTGATAGTTTAAGAAAACATATTGCAGTTGTTTTTCAGGATAATTTTTTATTCACGGGAACAATCAGAGAAAATATTTTAATGGGTAATTCAGATGCAACAGAAGAAGAATTACAAGAAGCTATAAAATCTGCGCATTTAGAAGAAATGTTATCAGAACTTCCTGACGGATTAGATACAGTTCTTGGAGAAAGAGGAACAACTTTATCAGGCGGACAAAGACAAAGAGTTGCTATTGCAAGAGCAATGGTCAGAAAAACTCCTATTGTTATTCTTGATGAAGCAACGAGTGCGCTGGACAACAAATCAGAAGCAGTTGTTCAAAAGGCTCTTGATAATCTTATTCAAAATAAAACCGTATTTGTTATTGCTCACAGATTATCTACAATCAAAAATGCTCACAGAATTGCTGTTATAAATGAAGGACATCTTGTAGAATTAGGTTCTCACGATGAGCTTATGAATATTGAACACGGTCAGTATAAAATGTTATACGAAATGCAGTTCAAAAATCAGGAAGTTTTAGCTTAGTTTTTTAAGTATTAAAATTGATGATAAATTTAAAAGGCTCTTTTTTAAGAGCCTTTATTTATTATCTAATTTCTTTAATTTACATTACGCATACAAATCGAGTCGGTGTTTTCCGTTTTCTCCCGTACCTTCGACAAAACCGTGAACGCCGTTACTTGCTATACCTGCAGCTTTACCATTACCGTGTCTTTCGGAGAAACCGGCTCCGGAAACAGCCTCTTCACCGCCTGTAAATGCAACTTTAGCAGGTGCAAAAGGATTTGCGCCATTTACTTTAAATAAACTATACTCGTTGCTTACTTTTGGATCTAATGAGACCATAAATTTTTCCTTATACTTGATTCCCAAACATAAATATACAATCTTACATGTATATAAAGTTTGTTAATCTTTTATAATTGCTCTAATATTTTCTCCGACGTTACAAATCTTTATAGAAATCCATTTTGCTTTGTAACTATATTATTCATGTTCCACACTTTTTTGTATAAATAACACTTAATACCGCATGTTTACAAAAGTTAATAATTGTATTACTAAAAATACTGTCATATTCATCTTATTGTATAATAATTAAACAATAAGGAGAGAATAATGACAGGAATATTAATTATATTGGGATGTGTGATTTTGGTATCATATTTGATTGGTTCAATACCAACAGGTTATATTGTTGTGAAATTATTGGCAAATCAGGATATCAGAGAAATTGGTTCAGGTTCAACCGGTGCTACCAATGTAAAACGTGTTTTGGGTAAAAAATGGTTTTTCATTGTTTTGTTATTGGATGCATTCAAAGGTGCGCTTCCCGTGATTTTAGCTCAATTGTATGTTGGTAAGTGTGAAGGGATTGGTTTGTTTCCTGTGCTTGCCGCAATTGCTGTTATTGTAGGACACAGTAAATCTGTATTCTTGCAGTTTAAAGGCGGGAAATCAGTTGCTTCAGGTGTTGGAACTATATTGGCTTTAAATTGGCAAGTTGGTTTAATAATTGCCCTTATTTGGGCGGTTATTACATATACTACAAAATATGTTTCAGTGGGTTCTATTATAGCTTTGGTTTTATCTCCATTTATTATGCATTATGTTGGTCATGCTCCTTTAGGTTATGTCGCTTATTGTGCATTAGGTGCTATATATATTGTTTATCTTCACAGACAAAATATTCAAAGATTGATTAAGGGTGAAGAAAATAAGGTAAGATAGAAGTTTAATTATTTTTTTCATGTCTTGTGTAATAGAAAATATTCAATATTTACATTGAAGTTTGTTGTCGTTACTGTTTTTTCGCAAATGTTTAAATATGTAATATAAATGGAGGATTTTGTTTTACATATTGTTTTGTATATGATAAAATTGACTTGATTGGGGTTTATATTTTTTTCAATCAACAATCAGATTTGGGAGATTATCATGAATTCAAAATTGGATAGTAAAAATAGTAGTAAATTTAGCCTGAAAAATATTTTTTCAAAGCGTCATGTTACTTCAACAATTCAAAATACATTTAAGGACAAAGTAAAACACCTGATTTTAGAGCAAAAACAAGATGGTATATCTGATACTATTGATGTTGCAAAATATATAAAAGATAACGTAACTCCATATTATGGTGATGATTCTTTCTTATGTGGTCCAACAGAAAGGACTCTTAAAATATGGGAAAAAGTTAGTGCTTTAATGGTTGAGGAAAGAAAAAAAGGTGTGTTAGATGCAGATACTTCAACTCCATCTTCAATTACGTCACACGCTGCAGGATATATTGATAAAGATAACGAAATTATTGTTGGTCTTCAAACAGATGCTCCACTAAAAAGAGCAATAATGCCTAATGGCGGGTACAGAATGGTTGAGGCATCTTGCAAGGCTTATGATTTACCTGTTGATGAAGAATTAAAAACCATTTATACAAAATACAGAAAAACTCATAATGACGGGGTTTTTGATGTATACAATGATGCAATTAGAAAGTGCAGACATTGTGCTATTTTAACAGGACTTCCTGATGCTTATGGCAGAGGAAGAATTATAGGCGATTACAGAAGAATTGCGTTATATGGTATTGATAAACTTATCGAAGGCAAAATGAATGACAAAGCTTTGCTTGATGATAAGGTTATGAATGAAGAAAATATCAGATTAAGAGAAGAGATAGCAGAACAGATAAAAGCTCTTAAAGATATGAAAACTATGGCAATGTCTTATGAAATTGATATAAGTAAGCCAGCTAAAAGTTTTAAAGAAGCTGTCCAATTTACTTATTTTGGTTATTTGGCTGCTATAAAAGATCAAAACGGTGCAGCTATGTCATTAGGAAGAGTTTCAACATTCTTGGATATATATGCTGAACGTGATTTAGCTTCAGGAAAAATAACAGAAGAGCAAGCTCAGGAAATTATGGATGATTTTATTATTAAGTTGAGAATGGTTCGTTTCTTGAGAACACCTGAATATAACGAATTATTCAGCGGTGATCCTGTTTGGACTACTGAGAGTATCGGCGGTATGTTGGAAGATGGCAGAACTCTTGTAACGAAAAATTCATACCGTATTCTTCAATCATTAATAAATTTAGGTCCTGCTCCCGAACCTAATATGACTGTTCTTTGGAGTAAGGATTTGCCGAGAAGTTTTAAAGATTATTGTGCAAAAGTAAGCATTAAAACAAGTGCTATTCAGTATGAAAATGATGATTTAATGCGACAATATTTTGGGGATGATTATGCGATTGCTTGTTGTGTATCACCTCTTATAGTTGGGAAAGAAATGCAGTTTTTCGGTGCTCGTGCTAATCTTGCTAAAGCACTGTTGTATACAATCAATGGCGGCTATGACGAAAGACTTGAGGAAAAAGTTGCAGATTTTGAACCTATTACAGATGAAATCCTTGATTATGACAAGGTTATGGAAAAATTTGATAAAGTGATGGATTGGCTTGCTAAGACATACGTTAGTGCATTAAATATAATTCACTATATGCACGATAAGTACAATTATGAAAAAGCTCAACTTGCTCTTATGGATACAAATGTAGTGAGAAAATTGGGCTGCGGTATTGCGGGTTTTAGTGTTGTTGTTGATTCTTTGTCCGCAATTAAGTATGCAAAGGTAAGACCTGTCAGAAATGAAAATGGTATTGCAAAGCATTTTGATATCGAAGGTGATTATCCAAAATACGGTAATAATGATGACAGAGTGGACTCAATCGGGGTTGAGTTAGTAAACAGATTTATGTCAAAAATAGAAAAGTATGAAACATACAGGAATGCTATTCCAACTCAGTCAATTTTAACCATTACAAGTAATGTTGTATATGGTAAGAAAACAGGTGACACTCCTGACGGCAGAAAAGCAGGTGTTCCTTTTTCTCCGGGGGCTAATCCTTTCAATGGAAGAGATGAAAAAGGCGCTTTAGCTTCGCTGTGCTCTGTTGCAAAATTACCATTCAAAAATGCAAAAGACGGGATTTCAAATACTTTTAGTATTTTACCTGATACATTGGGTAAGACAAGTAATGAAAGAATATGTAATCTTGTAGGTTTGATGGATGGTTATTTTGGGAAAATGGCTCAACACTTAAATGTTAATGTTTTGGACAGAGAAACATTAAAAGATGCGATGGAACATCCTGAAAAATATCCTCAGTTGACAATTCGTGTCAGCGGTTATGCTGTTAACTTTATAAAACTTACAAGAGAGCAGCAGCTTGATGTATTAAGCAGAACTTTCCACGAAAGAATATAATTTGATGAAAACAGCAAATGTGCATTCTATACAGACAATGGGAACTCTTGACGGACCTGGGATTCGTTATGTCCTTTTTCTACAGGGATGTCCGTTTCGTTGTTTGTTTTGCCATAATCCTGATACTTGGAATGTTGGTGCTGATAATAAAAAAAATGTTGATGAGCTAGTGGAAGATGTTCTGAAGTATAAAGAATTTTACGATAATTCAGCAGGTGGTGTTACGGTGTCCGGTGGAGAACCGTTATTGCAGATACCATTTTTGATAGAATTTTTTAAAAAGTTAAAAACGCATAATATTTCAACTGCAATTGATACTTGCGGGCATGTTGTTATCAATAAAGATTTAGAGGAGTTGTTGAAATATACTGATTTAATATTGTTAGATATAAAACATTTGGATAAGCAAAAACATATTGAGTTAACAGGTCAGGATAATTTAAAAACTCTAAAATTTTTAGATTATATAAATAATTTACAAAAACGAATATGGATACGGCAAGTGCTTACTCCTGATTATACAATGGATAATGATTATATAGAAAAGCTTATTGAATTTCTAAAACAATACAATATTGAAAAAGTCGAGCTTTTGCCATATCACGATATGGCAAGGGGTAAATATGAAAAATTAGGATTGCATTATCCGTTAGAAAATACGCAAATCCCCGAAAAACAAGATGTTGAACGTATTAAACAAAATTTTGTTGATAATGGGTTTAATGTTGTATAGATAGATATATCATTCTGCAAAAAAAATAATAATAAATAGCAAATAAATTTTTGTTCGAACATTATATTTGCAGAGGTTTAATGCATGCAAGTTATACAACCAACAATACACAAAAATACATCATGTGTTAATTTTGCCGCTCATAATAAAAAAATTAAGGCGGCAGACGATGTGTGTCGTATGGTTATGAGAGAGTTTCCTGTCTATTCTAATACAAGATTTGAGAATTATCATAGGAAGAGGAATGAGGCATTGTATCAACTATATGGATACAGCGGGTCTTTGATAGGCGAAATTCGTGGGTATTCTTCACAAGCAAGTAATCCGCTTGAATATTATCTGCGAAGGTTATATGCAATTAAAAAATTTAAAGCGGGTAATTGTTCGGAGTTAGCCGATGTAACTGCAATGTCTTTACGCCTGAATGGTGTGAAAAATGCCGAAGCATATACGTTACATGCATATAATCCGAAGACCGGTAATGTTCGAATGCTGGATCATACTGTTGTTGGAGTGAATTTGACAAGACCAATTCCACAACCGACCAATTCTACAAAAGAATTTTACGGGCTTGATAATGGAGGAATAATAGTTGATCCATGGGCAGGATTTGCTGATAGTGAACGTAGTGCTTCGGCTACGTTTAAATCTGATAAGCGTTTTCATTTAAAACTTGAATCTGATGAAATTGTTGTTTATTCTCCGAGCAAGAATGTCGAATTAGGTAATATTCTTAATAAGAAGGATGTCTTATATTTAAAACATCAATATCCGGAACTTATAAAGTCTAAAAAGTTTAGCTTGTGGGATAAAATTTTGTGGAAATTTATGGATAAATCGAAATATAATTTTGAAGAAATCTCAATAGGTTTAAAAGAATCAATTAAACGTAATTATAAATTAAAATCAGCACTGTCTGAAAATGCATTGATTGAATTGTTGAATAAAAAAATTGGTAAAAATTGTGAGAAACTCTGATTATAATTATAGATATAATTCTTTAAATTTTAAAGCACGCAATGTCAGCTTGAGAAAAGCAGATGACATTTGCCGAAGGACAATGAATGAGTTCCCTGTGTATTTAAGTACAAGGTTAAAGGGGTATTCAACTATTGCTCAAGAAAAAAATTTATATGATTTTTATGAAGGAATGATATCATGTGTCCGTCAGTATTATATTTCTGCGGATACAGCAAATGGGCAATTATTTCGTGAATTAAGTGCAATGAAACAACAAAAAACAGGAAATTGTGCAGAACTTGCGGATGCTTCTTATGTTGCTTTGAAAATGAACGGTTTTAAAGATGTAGAAAGAGTAAGTTTATTTGCATATAATCCAAAAGAAAAAACAATGAGAGATTTGGATCATACTGCCACAATGGTAAACCTTGATTTGCCGCAAAATTATACATATTGTCCGTTGTCAATATTGAATTCAAAAAATGGACCTTCAAGCGAGTATAGAGTTTATCCTAAGAAAGATACAATCATTGTAGATTCGTGGTGTGGAATGACTGATTACGCAAGTAATATGAAACAAATATATAATCATAATAGCACTTTGATTAAA
This sequence comes from uncultured bacterium, assembly GCA_900313115.1. Lineage (GTDB taxonomy): Bacteria > Cyanobacteriota > Vampirovibrionia > Gastranaerophilales > Gastranaerophilaceae > UBA2883. Next base: position 23,706 of record OMPX01000007.1, on the reverse strand, counting down.
AATACCGAAAAAAAAGGACAAATTCAAGATACTCTCCTGAAGAAAGGGGAAGAATTGTGCTATGTTCCTGTTAGTGATGGTATATATTTAAATCCAATGGATTATTCATACTTGAATGGGACATATAAAGGTTTAGTAAAACCGGCTAATAAAAAAAATATTCCACAGATCGATTATTCTCAAAGTTATGAATATAATCTCCCTTATATATCCAAATACAGGATAAATTGTATAAGATATGAATACGGCATGAAAAATGCACCTTCCAAAAATGATTATGAAGTTGCTAAAAAGATGTGCATATACGAAACATTTGGAATATATCCGGTAGATGAAAAACCTGTCAAAAAGACTTTGTTAGATAAAACTATTGCTTTATTTAAAAGGATATTCTAATATGTTATAAAGTTGAGGTATTTATGTCTGATTATAAATATTATTTAGATGAAGGTATTGTAGATTTCAGAAACGGAAAATATTCAAATGCACTTGAAAATATAAATGCATCCATTGAGTTAAAAGATGATTGGGAAATTTCATTTTTTTACAGAGGTGTAGTTAATCAGGCACTTGAAAATTATGATGATGCAATGCTCGATTACACAAAAGCATTAAAGCTTAATCCAAAAATGACTGATGCTTATTATAACAAAGCCTATATAACCTTAACAAGAAAAGATATAGAAAGTCCAAATTATAATCAGGCGATTAAAGATTTGGAAAAAGCAATAGAATTGGATCCTAAATTTATTGATGCTTTATATGCAATGGCTGCTGCGCATAAAAAATTAGGAAATTATCACGAAAGTCTGGAGTATTTGGAAAAATTACTCCAAATAGAACCTCAGGCAGTTAATGCAAAGGCTTTAAAGAAACTTATTTTACAAAAATATATTATTTAATTATGTTTTAGAATTTGTAAGTTTCTTGTTTCAGAAAGGACTTTTCTTGCATCGCAAAGAATTTTTCTGTTGTCGTCTGATAAACTCATGCTGTTGCAAAGTCTGTCAATGAAACCATTATTTAGTTTTACAGCCTTTTCAAATGAACCCAACTCTTCTAAAACACCTTTTATTTCTGATAATTTATACCCAAAAGATCTTTTAGACTGATAAACCATTGTGTCACCGTTTTCTGCAGTTATCGGTTCTCCGCCGAGTTCAAAATGAAGTTTGAATATTGATTTTAGGTCCTGAAGTTCAGCTTGCATAGTTGTAACACTTTGCTGAATCCTCAAAAATCTTTCAAACAAATAATCAATATTATCTAATTGTTTTACTTGCCAATCATATTTTTGTAAATATAGTTTTTTAAGTTTTGGATATGCCAATGCAAGTCCCATTGTATCGTCCATGGCTCTGTGGTGATTTTCCATTGTTACATTGAATTTTTCTGTTAATGCGACAAGTCCGTGAGATTCTAAATCAGGACAGATTTCTTTGAACATCATTTGTGAATCAATGCGTTCATTTTCAAATTTCTTTTTGAAAACTCTTTTGTAAGCTTCGTTTAAGAAGGAATGGTCAAAGATTGCGTTGTGAGCAACAATCGGATAATCTCCGATAAAATCTCTTATCGCAGGTAAAATTTCTGCTTCTGTTGGTGCATCAGCTACCATTTCTTCTGTTATCCCGTGGATTGCGATGCTCGATTTTCTGATATGTTGCTCAGGATTGATTAGTGTCTGAAAGGAATCTTTTATCTTTCCGTTTTCTAATCTTACTGCTGCAAATTCTATAATTTTTTCTTTTGTAAAATCTAATCCTGTAGTTTCTGTATCTAAAACGATTTCAATAACTTTTTTTCTTGGCATAATTTTCTCTCCAATTGAATAATAGCATAAAAATGATAGATGTGCTATTATTATGATAACGTTGATTTGAAATAAGGAGAATTAAAGTGTCAATAGATGTAACTGAACAAACATTTGAAGCAGAAGTTTTAAAAGCAGATGTACCTGTATTGGTTGATTTTGGTGCAAAATGGTGTGGTCCTTGCAGAAAATTAGCGCCTGTTCTTGACGAGATAGAGAATACTCTAGCTGAAAAAGTTAAGGTTGTTAAAGTTGATGCCGATGAAAACAGAGAGTTGCTAAAACAGTATTCTGTGAGTGGTTTACCGAGTTTGTTGGTGTTTAAAAACGGAGAGGCAGTAGAGAGAATGGCAGGGCTTGTGCCAAAATCTACAATAATTGCAAATGTGGAAAAACACATTTAATAATCGAAAATGAAAAATTAAAAATGGAAAATTATTGAGTCATTAGGTTTTTCATTTTTATTGTTATAATTTATGCTCATAAAAATTATTTTATTATCACTAATAATAGTAACATTGATAGCGGTGGGATATCTTCATTACCGCAATATAAACCTGCGAAAAAAATATGATAATATTACCGAATATTTTGGAGGTATGAATTCTATTGTTAATTCTGTCAGATATGGTAATTTATCAGTCAGGGCAGAATCTTATTCCCAAAAAGAAATGGCAAAGTTGACTGATAGCATAAACCGTATGATTGAAACTCTTAATGACAGAGAAAAAATGATTACTGAATATCAGGCTGAGCTTACTAAAAAGAATAATTTTTTATCTGCACTATTAAACTCTTTATCTGATGGAATCATTGTGTGTGATGACAAACATAAAATTATTGATGCAAATAAAAATGTTCGTGGTTGGTTAAGTGATTCGAAAATAATTAATTCAAAATTGGAAGATTATATTATTGTTCCTGAGGATAAAACGGTTTCAGAATTAAATAATGATGAAATATTTTTAAAAGGGACAAAAGATATGTTCTTTAAAGCTACAACAAGTATTCTTGATTCAAAAGAGCATAGTGGTAAATATATGGTTGTAATTACTAATTATACAAATCAGAAAGAAGTTGAATCGTTAAAGGAAGACTTTGTCGCAACTCTTACACATGATTTGAAAGTGCCGATTATAGCTGAAGCTAATATGCTCGAATTTTTGTTATCCGAAAAATTTGGCAAAATTTCAGATAATCAGCAGGAAGCTCTTAATACAATGAAAGATTCTAACAGAGAATTGCTTGAATTGGTACAGACGGTTCTTGATACTTATAAAGTTAAAGAAGGTGAAATTGATTTAAATATTGAGAAAGTTTCCATAAAAGAGTTAATGCAGGATATCATTGACGATATGAATGTTATCGCACAAAAAAATAATAATAAGATAATTTTGAATTTAAAAAATGATTTTGATATAAATGTTGATTATCTTCAGTTTAAGCGTATCATTAAGAATTTGGTCAGTAATGCAATATCCTACGGTAAACCTGAAACAAATGTTGAATTGAACATAAAAGATAAATCAGAGTATTCTGTTATTATTGTTAAAGATTATGGAAAAGGTATTTCAAAAGAAGATATTGATAAGGTGTTTAATAAGTATTATTCGGCTCATAAAAAATTCAGAAAAGTGGGTACGGGCTTAGGGCTTTATTTATCCAAAAAACTTGTAAATGCTCACGGAGGAGAACTTTCAGTAGAAAGTAAAGTTGGCGAATATACAGAATTTGTTATCAAATTACCTCATACTTCTGCTTGATATCAAGATAAAAAATATTATATATAATATTAGAGATGAAAAAGTTTATTGCAATATTTTTTATAATGTTTTTTGCGTGTATTCTTGTTCCAAAGATACAGGCTGAACCGTATATGCCGAGAGATTATGACGGAGTTGAAGTTCCTGCGGGCTCTTTTATTCCCGTTTTGGCACTACAGGATTTTTCAACTGCATATAGTGATAATACAAATGAGTTAAAGTTTGTTTGCTATAACGATGTGTATGAATTTGAAACAGTTATTATTCCAAAAGGAACCGTGTTTTACGGGTTTATTGAAAAAAAGAACGAACCTGTTATCGGAACTCATGCATCAATGGTAGTGCGAATTACAAAGTTGGTTTATGCAGATGGTTTTACAATCCCAATGGTGGGATATATTTATACAAAGAATGGGAATTTGATTGGCGGGGAGATGACCCAGCCTGAACATTGGGATAAAATGCCTCATTATCATAAAGGAATAGCAAGACATTTTGTGGGTGTGCAGCAGTATGTTCCCGGTAAAACAAGAAAAATGGGCGAACACGTCAATGTGTCAGCAGGTGCAAATCTTTTAATTGTATTAACCCAACCTTTATATATTACGCACACTCTTGATTAATATTTTAAACAGTTTATTAAGCAATATATCATACTTGTATTCAGCATGAATAGAGGATATAATATATTGAATAACAATGTTAAAAAAATATAGTAAATATATATATGCGCTAATAATATTTTATCTCGTCTGGCTTGTGGGTATACCTGTGGGGTTCAGACTTGTTGGTGTACCAATTATTAAACAAACGGCTTCTGTATTTAATCTTGATTTAGATTTAGTAAAACCAAGACTTGTTACTTATGTTATTCCGAATTTGACAATAAAGGCGGATAACATAAAATTATCGGATCATAATAAACCTGCTTTGGAATTGGAAAAACCTTATATAAATATTCGATTATTACCTCTTCTATCGGGAAGAGTACATATAAACAGATGCTCTGCAAAAAAAATTGATGTTAATCTTGCGCTAAAAGACAAAATATATTTGGCAAATATCCCTCTTGAATTTAAGCAGACAAATGTAAACGGAAAAATTAATAAAGTACAGATAGACAGTTTGCGTGTGAACGTGGAAGATAGCGGGCAGGTTTATATACTTAGCGGTTCTGATTTGTATTTTAAAAATAAGAGAAAGGCTTTTATTTTAAAAGGAAAAACAGAATTATCAGCCAAAAACAATGTCGCAAAAACAAATTTAAATATATATTTGCCGCGCAATAAGAATTTAAAGAATACAAAATTTGATATTTCAGTTGAAAATCTAAATCTTTCTGTATTTACGGACCTTGTAAAGAAGGGCATATATGATGAAATAACCAATTTGTCAGGAATTATAAATGTAAATTCTGATGATAAAAAACTTGCGGCAAATTTCAAATCACTAAAAATTGAGTTTAAAGATACAACTAAATCAATGATATTTCCTGATGTGTTAAAAGTCGTTGCCGAACATAAAATAGAGAAAGATTCATTTAAAATAAAGCACTTGTCTGCTACTGCCGATAGTTTGTCTGCATCACTATCGGGAACAGTGTCAAAGATATTTTCGTCAGAACCGATTTTTGATTTAAGTATAAACCTTGATAAATCGGATATAAGAAAAGGGGCATTATTACTTCCGCCAATTGTTACTCCCGATATTAGTATTCCAAAATTGAAAGAGTATCCGTTTTACGGTTCAATATGGGGTAATATGAGGGTAAAAGGCAAACTTCCCGAACCTGATATTACAGGTAATATAAAGGTCTCAGACGGAGTATTAATAAAGCCTATTCCACATTCAACCGGTGGTGCAAATGTTAATATAGATTTGCTTGGAAAGCAATTAGTGCTTGATGTGGTTGTTCCAGCAGGCGGTCGTGAAGTGGTTTATGTTTCAGGCGACGTGATGCTTTATGGAGATAAGTTTGCTCATTTGAATGTAAGAAGTTCAAAATCGGTTGATTTGGCTGTTGCAGAATTTGTAGTTAACCCTTTGCATGAAATTTTATGTTTTATGATTGGACCTGTTCCAATAATGGATGTAAAAGGGAGAGGAAATATTGATATAAAGATTGTCGGAACGAAAAAAGATCCTCATATATGGGGGGCATTCAATTTTATAAATACTTCCGCAAGGTTTCTTGAGGTTAATAATCTACTGTTAGAACATGCAAGCGGATATTTGGAGTTTAATAATCAAAATGCTCATTTCATAAATAAAACAGGGTTGCTTCACGGTCAGCCAGCAACAGTTGATGGAGTTTGTACGTTGTTTGGAGATTTAGATTTTAACGTGACAGCTAATAATCAAAATCTGTCTGATTTGATTACTGTATTGACTACATCACCTATGCTCAAAGATATGAGCGACGTTGTTCCAAATGTGTCTGATGTAAAAGGTAAATCTGATTTTTATCTTCATCTTCGAGGAAAATTATTTGATATTGCAGATTTGAAAATTAATGAAAATGTTATTCCTAAAGGATATATAAAATTACTTGGAAATTCGCTAAAGATGGAAAATATTCCTGTTAACGGAATAAAAGGGATAATTAATTATGATAAAAAAGACTGTGATTTAGATTTAAAAGCAATGATTTCTTCAGCATCAATTTCGAGTATAAAAGGCTCAATAAAAAATGAAGTGGCTGATTTAAAAATAGATTGTCCTCGTATTAGAGTCAACGAGCTTAATCCACAACATTTAAAACATCTTGATCCGTTGGTTATACGTTTAAAGGCAGCATATAAAGGTAAAGTAAAATCTGTTGAAATCGGCGGGATTAATGCAGTTATAGAAGTTATTAAAAATAATCTTCCTGTTAAAAACGGTAAAATAATATCAGGAAAAATTGTTTTGAAAAATTCTAATCTGTCTGTTCAAAATTTAAAAGGTATTATTAAGAAAAATCCGTTCAGTGCAAACATTAGTGCAAAAAATATCGGAAAAGACAAACTGAATTTGTCAAAAGCAGTTATAAACGGAGAGTTTAGCTGTAAAGATTTTGATTTACCAACCCTGAATTTAATATCAAAAGCTAAAATTTTACCAAATGATATACAAAATCAATTAGAAAACATAAATATAAAATCAGGAAAGGCGAGTGTGTCTGCAAAAGCACGGCATAGCAAAATTAATGCAGCCGCAACTATGAAAGATGTTAATTTATTGTATTCTATAAATAATGATAAAACTAAGGCAGAAATCCCTATACGAGTTATTAGCGGTCAATTAGGCGTTAAAAATAATACTTGCAATATAAACAGAATAAATTGTCTTGTTGATGAGATGCCAATACTTTTATTCGGAAAAATCGACAATATTTATTCAAATCCAAAATATAATATTCACATGAATTCTAAACTTGTGCAGAGAGTGTTTGACAAGTATTGGAATGCATATAATATTTATCCTGTAAAAATGAATGGTGATATATTGTATTCATCTCTCATTGAGGGGGATAAATCTCATATTCGTATAAAATCAGATATAAGAATGGAAGAAAATTCAAGTATTTATTATATGGGAGCATCTGTAGGTGATACGTTAAACCCAATTACGGTAAATCTTGATGCTGATGTTAATAAAAACGGTTGGATTAAAATTAATAAGTTTAAATACAATAAGCTTATTGCATCACAAAATAATAAACATAATGTATTACCGCTTTTGTCAGTCAGCGGTCAGTTAAAAAGTGTCGGAAAAGTTTTCGATATAAGAAATTTAATAGTAAAAACAGAAAATCCTACAAATGCAAATTTCTTCAATATTATCTTTAAAAAACCGACAATTAAACGTGGTAATTTTACTTCTGATTTGAAAATTAACGGGATGTCTAACAGACCAAAAATTATCGGCAAGTTAAACGCAAACAATATAGAAATGCCGTATTTGAATACGACAATAAAAGATATAGTTGTTGATTTTAAGCCTGCAACAATACAAGTTACAACAAAAGGTGAAGTTTTAGATAATTACATAATGGTAAATGCTAATTTGAAAAACAGTTCTACTCCGCCATATAAAGTTAATAATGCAGATTTATACATAAATGATTTTGATATTGATAATTCATGGAATCAATTCAAGCAAATGGAATTAAAAGGTTTTTCATCTGCGATTGCGCCTGATACAGATACAGCAGGAAGTGAAATTATTCATTCCTTGTTGTTGAATAATGTAAAAATCAGAGCCGGTAATGTTAGAGTAAGAAATATAAAGGCATCTAATCTTGAGGCTCTTTGTTCTCTTAATAATAAAATGAGAATGTCTGTTGATTCATTTAAATTCAATATGGCAAGCGGTACAATGTCAGGGAAGTTGTCATATAACCTTTTAAATAATTATGTACAGATGGAATTGGATTCAAAAAATGTCAATGCGAATGAATTATCCTATGCTTTATTTGATATCACAGGACAAATTTATGGTTCTTTGACAGGTCATATTGAATTAGGTTTCAATGCAACGAGTGATAAAACACGTTTGGAAACATTAAGTGGATTTGGTAGTTTTAATGTTATAAAGGGCAGAATGCCAAAATTAGGTTCGCTTGAATATCTGCTTAGAGCAGGAAACCTCATTAAAGGCGGTATAACAGGACTTTCTATGAACGGCTTAATAGATATTGTTACACCAATGAAAACAGGTGAATTTTCGAGCATTGATGGTGTTTTGAGGTTTAAAGACGGCATAGTTAAAACACTTGAAATAAGAACTTTAGGTAAAAACTTAAATCTTTATTTGATTGGAAGTTTAAACTTAACTAATCAAATTGCGGATATGCACGTATATGGTCAGTTATCGAAAAAGGTATCTACAATATTAGGGGCAGCAGGTAATATTTCATTAAATACTTTATTTAATAAAATACCGGGGATTTCTTTAAACAGTGATAATCAACTTGTTAATGATTTGAATAAGATACCCGGGATAGAGTTGTCAAACAGAGCTAACAGAAGGTTTATGGTTGAAATTCTTGGGGATATCAATAGCGAAAACTTCGTTAAAAGTTTCAAATGGATAAATTAGAATTATAACCTTATTCTTGTTGAAAATTCTACCGCAGAACGAATTTTACCTCCCGTATAGTAGGTGTTTGAAAATCCAAGTTCAAATCTTAGCATATCAGGATGTTTTTTCCATTGGGGTGTATAGATTAAAGAAATTTTATTTTTTTTATAGTTTTCATTCACATAAGCTTGAATTGTATCTCTTATGACAAATGATTTGGAAAGCTTTATTTCAGGTGACAATTGAAGTGTTTTCTCATCTCTTGTTCCTTCAACATTACTTTCATTTGTTCCGACTGCACCTGTGATTGCAAAATACTTAAAATCATATCTTGTAAACAGATTCATTGTGGTCTGAAGCTGGCATGTATCTATTCCGGACGAATATATTGTTCCGTATGAAAAATTACCATACTGTTCGTTTAAATAACTCCATACAGGTTTTACGGAGTATTCTTCTCCTGTTATTCTTGTAGCAGTTGAAATAGCACTTCTTTGAGAGATATCTAACCCTGTTGAATAAATCTTTTCATCTTTTATCGGGATAATCATATGTGATGTTTTCAGATTTATGTGAGGTTTTTCAACAGTTTTATCAAGCTCAATTTCTTTTGCGTGTTGAGTGCTTTCGTTATAGATTACGCTTCCTTTTAGTTCAACCTCATTTGGAAAATATAAGTCGTTATTATTTTCTTCATTTCTAGTTTCAATTGTTTGTACTTCGTCATCTATCGGAATAACATGACGAATTGACTGTACCGCTTTAGGCTGTTCGATTTCTATAGCTGATACAGGCATGCATATTAAAAATAGTGATAATAATAGTACCAATCTTTTCATATCATCATTTTAACTCAAAAATATAATAATAAATAATCTAAATGAGGTAGAAAATAAAAGGCGACACCCAGATTCGAACTGGGGGTAAAAGCTTTGCAGGCTCCTGCCTTACCACTTGGCCATGTCGCCTTACCTCTTATTATATCCTATTGAAGATATGGCAAAATGTCAAGTTGATATGTTAGCTAATGTAAAATTTATTTTTAAGCTACAATATTGTTATGAATATTTTACAAGAATTTGATACAATTTCAGCGATATCGACTCCTATTGCAACAGGTGGAGTTGGCGTAATTCGTATATCAGGTGATAAAGCTTTTGAGATTGCTGCAAAAATATCAAATAAATCGAATTTTGAACCGAATTATATAACTCACGCGTGGATATTGGAGGGTGATAAAAAGGTTGATGAAGTTTTGATATTACCTTTTAAAAATCCAAGGAGTTATACGGGAGAGGATGTTATAGAGATTCATTGTCATGGCGGAGTTAATATAGTAAAAAAAGTTCTTGAGCTGACAATAGCAAACGGAGCAAGACAGGCAGAGCGCGGTGAATTTACTAAACGTGCGTTTCTGAATAAAAAAATGGATTTATCTCAGGCAGAGGCGGTTGCAGATTTGATTCATTCCAAAACAAAAGATTTTGTAATGTCTTCAGCAAAGAATTTGTCAGGTGTTTTGGCAAAAAAGATATCAGAGATAAGAAGCGGTATTTTTGAAGTGTTGTCAAGAATTGTAGCGGGAATTGATTTCCCTGAGGATGTTAAAGAGCCTGAGTATGATTATCTCATATCAGAGTTTAAAAAATATATATCAGAAATTGACGAGATTCTCTCAACTGCAAACACTTCAAATGTATTAAGACAAGGTGTTTCTGTTGCCATTGTAGGACGACCGAATGTTGGTAAATCATCTCTTTTTAATACTCTTTTGAATTTAGACAGAGCAATTGTTACTGATATTGCAGGTACGACAAGAGATGTCTTAAAAGAAACATTGGATTTTGGTATTCCGGTGACTTTGGTTGATACTGCGGGTATTCGAGATGATGAAGATGTGTCAAAGGTGGAAGAAATTGGGATAGAATATTCTAAACAATCTCTTGATGAGGCTGATTTGGTATTGTTTTTGTATGATGCATCCGTTGGTATGACTCAGGAGGATGAAGTTATTTGGAATTTGGTTAAGAATAAGAAGAATATAAAAATTGCGAATAAATCTGATTTGGCGGATATAAAGACAGATGATATAAAGATTTCAACAAAAACAAAAAATGGTATAAGTGAGTTAAAAAATAGAATAAAAGAGATAGTGTGTGATGTTGATCCCGAAAGTCTTGATTTTACGACAAATATTCGTCAGCAAGGCTGTTTGACTCAGGCAAAAACATCTTTAATGATTGCACTTGATGGGGCAAACAGAGGTGAACTTCAGGATATGATATCTATCGACGTTAAAGCTGCTTTGTTAGCTTTAGATGAGATAACAGGTGAAGTTATTACAGATGATATTTTGAATAATATATTTGATAATTTCTGTATCGGTAAATAATTTACCCTATTTACTTTTGGTTCTGCCGGCTTTTGATACTGCTTCAATTGGTATCATAACTGTTCCCAATAATGTCACAGGCAGTCCGACTATTGTGACCATTGTATCTCTTGCTGCTTTTGCACCGTTTAATACAGGATGAGCATATTCAACAGTTCCGTTAGGAAGTGTATATTTTATATCACCGTTTGAATCGGCCTCTATATTTTTGTATTTGCATTCGTGGATTAGTTTCCCTTTTGAGTTTACAACACCCCACAGATTATTTTGTTTTACTTTGTAAATACCAAGTTTTTTTACTTCAACCTCGTCCATAGCGTGCATTGGTATAATGACTTTTTTTGACGGTGTGTATGATAATTGTTCGATTTTTTGGTATTGCGCTGTAATTACCGGATTTCCGCTATCGTCTTTTAGTCCGTATCTACCGCCTGATTGATATATAACTGATGAAAATGTTGGAAGACATATAATATTTAATAATAACAATAATGATAATAATTTTTTCATAACAATTCCCTCTTAAATATAAACAGTATGAATTATAAACTTTATTTGTCAATAAAAATTTTAATTTATCAAATATTTTTTATCCATATCATTGTAATAATTAATTCTGGATTTATTAATACCAAATAACTTAACCATTTCAATTTCTGCAAATCGTGCATCTTTTTCATTATCAGCATTCCAATAGGCTGCCATATCAGTATCGCAATCTGTATAATTTTTCTCTGCCTCAAGCATTCTCATCGCAAATTCTTTTGTTTCTTCTGTTATTTGAGGATTTTTCCTCGCTAATTTTTTTGACGGTTTCATCACTATTTTGAGAAAATCAGGTGTCAAAATGCGCTGTTCAAATTCTTCATAACTATTTATATTTTTAACGTGTCCATCATTTTTTGCACAACGATAACACAGTCTCTTAAAATAATCTTTGTATTCTTCATCTGATGAATTTTCAACTACAGCCTGTGTCTGCTTAGCGTGTCTTAATTCATGATGAATAATAGTAAAATACTCATCTGCTGACTTATTGGATTTGCAGGTGACTGTTCCCATATTTGCTGTCCAACCGCCTGCCGCTTTTGAGTTGTTTGGTGGTTCAAACTCAAGTTTTATCCCTGCGTGTTCTAATCCGTAATTTTTTACCGCAAGATTAAACAACGCACTTGCATATTCTTCGGGAGTCCCTTTTATCTTTATTAATTCTGTTTTATGGTATTCCTGCAATATGTTTAATGTATCGTGTTCAGTCAAATCATCTCGCATAAAAACTGTTTGAAAAGTCTTTTGAACCTCAGGTAATCTTGTTATTAAATCGGCATATTTTTCCCCTAATTTTTCAATCTCGTGTTTTTGAATACTTTTTTTCAAACTCGAAGTCAACATTTCTTTAAAAGAAAGTTTTTTGCGAGATTTACCAACCAATTCATCAGTTTCAGGGTTTCTGACAAGATTATTAGAACAAACATCTGATGCTTGTTTAGGGTTATTACTATTCTCTGTTGAAATTCCAACAGGCACAACATAATAATCAGTGTTGATTGGCATATATTACTTTCAGTTAACCTACTTACTTATAAAGTAAATTTTCTGAGTAAAATTGCTATGTTAAATAAATTTTTCAGATAAAACTTCTTGACTAAGTCCGGTACATAAACGCAATTTTTTTATCTTCAAGCCTAATTTTTTGGTAAATTATTCTTTATGTTTACTATTTATTATGTTAATAAGGTTTTCAATCTGTTTGACAACGAGGCAGATTGAGGGAGATGATATAAGGTGGTACTATGTCATCTCCTTTTATAAAACATTTTTACCGTCTTTGTACATCTTATCACGCTGAGATTTTATTTCTTCAATTTCTTTTCTGTATTCGCCGTGAGTAAGCTCTCCTACGGAAGAATATAATTTTAGAATAGCTTTTTCAATATTTTCAGCATTCATATTAACCATATCGCAAGCCATATCAATACTTGAAAGGGCAAGTCTTGTCATATCTCTAAAACCGCTTGATGCCAACTTCTTGGCTAAATCATTTTCTTCAACAGACTTAAATAATGCCTGAGCGACGACCATTGGCATGTGTGAAATCATAGCAACTGCTTCGTCATGTTCTTTCGGGGTGGTTTTGACGATTTCAGCACCCATTTCTTTAATCAATTTCTCTAATAATTCTGATTTTTTATCTGATGTTATAACCCATTTTGCACCCTTAAACAATCCTTCTTTTGAGGCTGACCAACCGCTAAATTCTGTACCTGCCATAGGATGCGTCGGAATAAAATTATATTTGTACTCTTTTATTGAAACAAATTCTTTCAGAGAACACACATCACACACAACCGTTTCAGGGGGTAAATAGTTTTCAAGTTCGTCGAGCACAGATAAGGTTTTGCTCATTTCTTTGCAGACAAAAACGAGTTCCCTGTCTGATAACTTTTCATAATCGGAATAAATATTTTCTTTTTTTGCTTGCGATTGTGAAACTCCGATAACGTCATACCCTAATTTTGTCAGGTCTTTAAAAATTGACCCGCCTATTAAACCTAAACCTACTATTCCGATTTTAGCCATATATTTACCCCTTATTTTATCCTTCAACACCTTCCTCTCTACCTTTGGGAGAGGGTAGAAACACTTATGTTTTGCTTGCAAAATATTAGTGTTTCGGGTGAGGGTTATTCTAATTATATATCACGGTGATGGAACTGCTTTATCCCTTTTGCGTAATCGTTAACGATTTGCCCGTTGCCTGTTAGTTTGTATTTGTAAATAACAAGTCCGTCTATCCCGACAGGGCCTCTTGCGTGAGTTTTGTTCGTGGAAATTCCGACTTCTGCCCCAAAACCGTATCGGAAACCGTCAGCAAATCGTGTCGATACATTGTGATAAACTCCTGCAGAATCAACAAGATTCATGAATTTTTGAGCATTTTCTTCGTTTTCTGTAATGATAGACTCCGTATGCCCTGAGCCGTATTCGTTTATGTGTTCAATTGCTTCGTCAATATTCGTAACATATTTAACCGCAAGTTTAAGGTCAGAATACTCTTTGTGCCAACTTTCAGGAGTATATATGAGTTCAACTCCTGCCTGTTTAATAGCATCAAGTAATTCATCTGCCCCTTTGAACCCCTTATGAATTAATAGAGTTTCAATCGTGTTGCAGGCACTCGGATACTGTGTTTTTGCATCGATTACAACTCTTTTTGCAAGTTCTAAATCAGCACTTTCGTCAACAAAGATATGGCAAACCCCGTCTGCGTGACCAAGGACTGCTATATTTGTATTTTCTTTGATAAATTTAACGAGTTTGTTTCCGCCACGAGGGATAATAAGGTCAATGTATTTGTCTGCCTTGAGCATTTCTGCCACATCATCACGAGAATAAACCTGATTTAACAAGCCGTCAGGGAAACCATTTACCCCTGAAAGAGCAGAATTTATTATTTCTAAAATTGTTTTGTTTGTATTTTTAGATTCTTTCCCGCCTTTGAGAATAACAGCGTTTGACGATTTTATTGCAAGAGCGGATATTTGGGAAATTACATCAGGTCTTGCCTCAAATATTATCCCTAAAACCCCTATCGGACAGGAAACTTTATTGAGAACAAGTCCGTCATCAAGTTCACGTTTGAGTAAAACTTTGTTCACAGGATCGTCTAATTTTGAGATGTCATAGATGCCCTGAATCATATCTCTCATTTTGTTTTCATCTAATTTAAGACGATTAAAAGTTGCCTGAGTAAGTTCTCCTTTTTTGACTAATTCTTTTGCAAACTCTAAATCAACTTTGTTTGCTTCAAAAATTTTTTCTTTGTTTGATTCTAGTGCTTTTGCAACAGCGACAAGCCCCTGATTTTTAACTTCAGAAGATAAACCCTGCGCCTTTACAGATGCCTTTTTCGCTCTTTTTGCAATATCAATAAAATTTTCCATAATAAATTCCTCTTGTGAGTATTATAGCATAAGAGAAAATCTGACATATGTTATATTATTAACTCTTTCAATTTATAAGAAAATATGTTAATATAATAATGTAGGGCAGTTCATATATAAGTTAAACTCCTAAAATACACGACAAAATCCAACTGGTTCGAGGTGTGAAAGGAGGTGAGCTTATGAAAACGCATTTATTTAGATTAATAGTAAAAGGTGCCCTTTGGCTACTTGGGCACCTTTTGATTGATTTCTCTAAAAAGATGTAGGGACTGGTTCGGAGGCATTCGCCTCCCCCTACACTATTATTATAAACTATTTTTTAGAAAATACAAGCTTTATTAAAATTTATTTATAACTTCCGGTTTTATTCCCATATCTGTCATATTGAATTGTTCTGCCGTTAGAATCAGTTTTGTAACTACCTGTTTTATTTCCGTAACGGTCGTATTGTGTAATTGTGTTGCCGTTAGTTTTATATGAGCCTGTCTTGTTTCCATACTTATCATATTGTGTAGTTACACCATTTGAGTTTGTTTTATAACTGCCAGTTTTGTTACCATATCGGTCATAAGAAGTCGTGTTACCGTTACTATTTGTCTTGTAACTACCTGTTTTGTTGCCGTAACGGTCATATTGGATTGTTGTATTCTCATTGGTCTTATACGAACCAGTTTTATTCCCATATTTGTCATACGATGTAACTGCCAACACAGGCAGACTTATAGTTAATAAAATTGTTAGAATTATTAGTTTTTTCATTGTTGCTCCTTAATATATTTTATTCCCAAATTTCTAATTACAATAAATATACTTTCTTTTCAGTTTTTCTATTCGTCCAGAGTTAAGTTCATTGGTGATAAATTTGTCAGCAAATTTGAGCAGATTTTTATTCTTTTTAGGGAGTAACATCCCTATCTGTCCTTTGGTGAACGGGGTGTCCGCCAGCGATGCAGAGAGGTTTTTATTAATATTAGAATAATATTTTGCCTCGATAACCTCTGTTATCATTACATCAGCCACACCTGTATCAATTAGTTTTGGGATTTCATAGTTCACGCTATGTATAATTAAATTCGCTTTTGGCAAATGTTCCCTTGCAAATTTCTCATTCAGCCCTCCGGGGTTTTCCATAACACGAACATCGGGACGGTTTATGCTCTCTATATTTTTATATTTGTTTGCATCAGCCTTACGGCAAAGCACAGTTTTTCCGTTATCTAAATAACCTCTGCTCATTAGTGCCTGTTGTTTTCTCTCATCTGTTACAGTTATTCCGCTTATTGCGACATCAAATTTATTATCAACAGTATCTTTCATCAAGGTTTTCCAAGAGGTCTGAACAAATCTGACTTTTACCCCCAAAGCCTTTGCTAAATCCTCAGCAAGTTCTATATCAAATCCGACATAGGATTTTGTCTTTTTGTCATAATATGACATAGGACAATAATCACCCGTTGTCCCAACCAACAATTCACCTCTGCTCCTGATTTCACTTAACTCGTTTGAATTAAAACGACTATAAAACAAAACAACAGAAAGAATTAAACCTATTATCAATAAAATATAACAAATTTTTTTCATCGCTCTATAATACCACAAATTTTAAAAACGATAATAAATTTACCACTAAATTTACCTTTATATTTACCCCTACAAAATAGTTATATAATCTCTTGTAATGATGGCATTATAATTTTTAAAACCTAAAACATTTAAAATCTCTTTTGAATGGTTTCCAATGATACGATTGCAGTCTTCTGCGTTATAATTGACAATTCCTCTTGCAAACTCAGCATTGTTTTCATCTCTTATTGAAACAACTTCGCCTTTTTTGAAGTCATTTTCTATCCCGATTACACCGATTGGCAAAAGACTTGAATCTTTTTCAAGCATAGCTTTTTTCGCACCGTCATTAACAATGACGTGTCCGACAATATTGGTTGAATAACCAATCCAGCGTTTCTTTTCTGCCAAATCTTCGTTAGGAGTAAATGTTGTTCCATATTCTTCATAATTAAAAATTTTGTCAATAATATAAGGAATTTTGCCGTTAGCAATAAGAACTCTTCCGCCGCCTCTTGTAACAATTCTTGCAGCTTCAAGCTTTGTTCTCATTCCGCCTCTGCCGCCTTCTGATGCATCTGTTCCCATTGCCATAACTTCTTTTGAAACTCCGCATAATTCACTCAAAAGTTTTGCATCGGGATTTTCTTTTGGGTTAGAATCATATAGTCCGTCAACATCAGACAATATTAATAATAAATCTGCATCGAGTGCGCTCGATACAAGTGCCGAGAGTTTATCGTTATCAGTAAAGCACATTTGAACCTGTTCTAATGTGTCATCAAGACCTTCAATAACAGTTACTGTATCATTTTGATTGATAATAGGGACAGTTCCCATTTCTAATAATCTGTTTAGTATAGTTCTAAGACTTAAATATTTTTTTCTTTGTGAGAAATCGTCTTGAGTAAGCAAAATCTGACCTGTCACAACACCATAAGTGTCAAATCCTTCCTCATAAAGTGACATAAGATTGCCTTGACCTATAGCTGCACATGCCTGTTTTACCGCAATTCCGTCAGTATTTTTCAGACTTAATTTCTTTTTACCAAGCCCGACTGCGCCTGAAGTTACAAGAACAACCTCTTTACCTGATTTTACAAGTTTACAAATGCTTTCAATATAGGAATATATACGAGATAATGCAACATCACCGTTTTCATTTCTTAAAACATTTGTTCCAAGTTTTACAACTATTCTTTTTACATCTAAAAAATCTTTTCTGTCCATAATTCTATACTACTACAAAAAAGACGATTTATAAATTTTACTCTTTTAATACCTGATTGGCTAATTTCATTTTAACATTGTGTGAATAACATCTTTAATATAGGAGGGTATTTTTTATTATGAACACTATTTTTAAATCACCTGTTTGCGAGATGACAGAATTAAAAGATTTATTTATTGAACTAACTGCAAAAAACTGTAATGTTAGATGCAGACAATGTTATATAGATTTTCCGCTTATTAAAAATATAAAAGATTTTATAAAATTAGACAAAATCAGAGAAACTTTGTCAGAATTAAAAGATGTGAAATTAAGATGTATTTATCTTACGGGAGCTGAGCCGATGACTCACCCTGATTTTAATTCAATACTCAGATTGTGTTTAAAAAAAACTAATGTGTGCATCATTACAAATGCAAGTTTTATAAACGAAAAAAAAGCAAGATTTCTCAAAAATGTCGAAAATGAAAGTATGCATCAAATTATATTTAAACTATCTTTTTCACATTATGATGAACTCAAAAATGATGAAGTGCGCTCAAGAGGAAGTTACAGACAAAATATGTACGCACTAAAATGTCTGGACAAATATGATTTTACAAATGTGATATGTGTTTCAAATTATTATAAACTCCCTCACAACACAATTGTGTCAATGTTTCAGGAAAAAATATCCGAGATGGGCATAGAAAATGCTATTATTCAGGTTAATGAATGGTCATCAAATCAAGATTGCGATACCCAAGAATTGTGCAGTACCCCTGATTGTATGACGAGCAGGACTTTAACGGTAAACGGCATATATTCTTGTCCTTTTTTATCAAATGATTACCGAGGGCGTACGGGCAGTGATATGAATAATTATTCAAAGAGTATCAGACTTGAAACATCATATTGCGCAACTTGTCAAAGAAATAAAGACAAAATGTTCAGTATTGATATTGATTGGTAAAGAATATTTTATGCAATTTAAACAAGAAATAAATAATATATACTACATACCTCATACAAAACATTAACTTTTGTAACATTATTCACTAGAGTTAATTCAAAAGTATTATATTTTTTGTTGATTTATACTATACTTTTCATGATATTATTGTCGAATAATATTGTATGCGTAGAAAAAACACTAAACGGAGGCAGAAATGTCAGTAGGACAATTTGTATTTATGTTACACAGTCACCTTCCATATTACAGAAAAGCAGGAATGTGGCCATTTGGAGAAGAAAATTTATACGAATGTATGGCTGAAACATACGTTCCATTATTAAATGCAATTTCTGAACTATGGGATGAAGGAATAAAGGCAAAATTAACTGTAGGTATTACTCCAATATTAGCAGAGCAGCTAAATGATGAGTATTTACAAAATGGTTTTGTAAAGTATATTGATGCTCAAATTAAGGCTGTTTCAAAAGATTTAGAAAGATATCCTGATCCTGACGTGCCTCATTCACAACACTTGAGTTACTTAGCAAAATATTATTTTGATTTATGGAATAAATTAAGAGATGATTTTGTTAATAAATATGAAATGAATTTGGTTAAATATTTCAAAAAGTATCAGGATTTAGGTTGTATAGAAATTACAACTTCAGGTGCTACTCACGGTTTCTCACCATTATTGGCAACTGATAACAACTTGAATGCTCAATTCAAAGTTGGTTCTGATACAACAAAGAGATTATTCGGTAAAAAAGCTAAAGGTGCGTGGCTACCTGAATGTGCTTACCGTCAAGGTTATGAATATGTGGGAAAAGATGGTCAAAAACATTGGAGACCGGCTATTGAAGTTACTCTTCAAAATAACGATATTGAATATTTCTTTACTGAATCACACGTTATTGAAGGCGGGAACTCAATAGGTAACAGACGTGTAATCGGGGTATATGGTAATATTGAATATATTCCGCTTCCTGAAAGAGAAGCTACAGGTTATGACACATATTCAGCATATTGGTTGCCTGATGCGCAAGTTGCTGTTATGGGAAGAAACGACAGAGCAGGTTATCAGGTTTGGTCTGCTGCTGACGGATATCCTGGTGACGGTGTATTCAGAGAATTTCACAAGCGTGATGACAAGTCAGGCATGCATTATTGGAGAATAACTTCACCTAAAACTGATTTAGGTGACAAGATGTTATACGATCCTGTATTAGCTTTGAACAAAATTAACGAAAACTCAGATCACTATACAACATTGATTTATCATTTGTTGAACGACTATAAAAAAGCACATAACGGAAAAGAAGGCTTAGTTATGGTTTCATTTGATACAGAGTTATTTGGCCACTGGTGGTTTGAAGGGGTTGAATTTATTAAGCAAGTTATTAAGAAATTCAATCAATATATTCCTGACATTGAAAGAATGACAGCAGGTGAATATGTTACAAAATATCCGCCAAAAGAGGCTATTCAAATCCCTGAATCATCTTGGGGACAAGGCGGTCACTTCTATGTATGGATGAACCACTTAACTGAATGGATGTGGCCTATCATTCACTCTTGTGAAAAACGTATCACGGAAATTGTTTCAAAATATGAAACTATTCCTGAAGATAAATTATTACACAGAGCTTTAAATCAATTAGCAAGAGAAAACTTGTTATTGCAAAGTTCGGATTGGCCGTTCTTAATCACTACATGGCAGGCAAAAGATTATGCTACCGACAGATTCAATGAACACGTTGACAGATTCTCAACTATTGCTGATATGATTGAATCAGGTAACATAGATGATGCAAAACTTCAAGAAATTGAAAGCATCGACAATTGTTTCCCTGTAATTGATTACAGAGTATATTTACCAATTGAAGAAGGTGTTATTCCTCAACAAGAGAAGAAGTTAGCACCTCTATATACTGACTAATAATTATAAAGTATTATATGAATAACCGACTCTGTGTAGTCGGTTATTTTTTTTGTGTATTTTAAGTATCATTAAGAATATGCTTGAATTTGAGGGTGATATTATGTTATAAAAATTATAACAGACTTAGAGGGAGTATATTATGAAAAAGATATTTAGTTTAATGATTGCATTAGTTGTTGCGTGCAGCACTTCTGTTTTTGCGGAAATTCATTATAAAACTTTAGAAAAAATAAACGAACCAAAAGATGTTAAAGTTTTGAGCATAAAACAGATGGAAGGTCTTGCAAAAGACATTCGTGGTGCTATTTTAAACAAGACAAATTTATGCGGCGGACACGTTGGACCTGACTTAGGCGTTGTAGAATTAACAATTGCTATGCACTATGTTTTTGATTCTCCAACTGACAAATTTATATTTGATACATCTCATCAATGTTATCCGCATAAAATGTTAACAGGAAGAAAAGATGCTTTTATTGACCCATTAAATCATCGTAATATTACAGGTTTTTCAAATTTTAAAGAAAGCCCGCATGATTTCTTTATAATGGGGCATACGTCAACATCAATCACATTAGCATCGGGTATGGCAAAAGCAAGAGATTTGAAAGGCGAAAAATATAATGTTATAGCCTTAATCGGAGACGGTTCTTTATCGGGCGGAGAAGCTCTTGAAGGTTTAAATAATGCAGCAGTTCTTGGTTCAAATATGATTATTATTGTTAATGATAATGAAATGTGTATAGCTGAAAATCACGGAGGCTTATACAAAAATCTTCAGGAATTAAGAGACTCTAACGGGACTGCTCCAAATAATATGTTTACAGCTTTAGGCTTCGATTATTATTATGTTTCGGACGGACATGATTTACAAAGTTTGATTAATACATTTAATAAAGTAAAGGGGACAAACAAACCTACAGTTGTTCATGTTCATACTGTAAAAGGTAAAGGTTATATCCCTGCTATGCAGAACAAGGAAAAATATCACTGGATGTTACCGGGGTATATGAATAAAAAACCTGAAGTTGTTGAAAATCCGCCTGAGACTTATACAAAAATAACAACGGATTATATTTTAAATGCGGTAAAAAATGACAAGACCGTTATTGCAGTATCTCCTGCAACACCAATGGCTTGTGGATTATTTCCTGAAGAAAGACAACAGTTAGGTAATAACTATACTGATGTTGGGATTGCAGAACAGCACGCAGTTGGATATTCAGCAGGTATAGCAAAGAATGGAGGAAAACCAATTCTTATGGTTTGCAGTTCATTTTTGCAAAGAGCTTATGACCAATTATCACAGGATTTGGCAATAAATAATTCGCCTGCAGTAATTTTGGTCGTTTCATACGGTATAAATGGCGGTGATGTTACTCACAACGGTGTGTTTGATATTCCGCTTATCAGTAATATTCCTAATATTGTTTATATGGCTCCGACTAATAAAGAGGAATATCTTGCTGTATTGGATTGGGCAGTGAAACAAAATAAATATCCTGTTGCGATAAGAGTACCTCAAGGTACAGTTGTATCAACAGGAAAAGTTGATTCAACCGATTATTCAAAATTAAATAAATTTAAAGTAGCTTCAGAAGGCTCTGAAATTGCAATTATTGCGGAAGGTGATTTCTTTGAGTTAGGAAAAAAAGTTCAGCAAACCATTAAAGAAAAAATGAATATTAATGCTACTTTAATCAATCCTGTATACTTGTCAGGCGTTGATTACGAATTATTAGAAGCATTAAAACAAAACCATTCAATTGTAATTACATTAGAAGATGGTGTATTAGACGGTGGTTTTGGTGAAAAAATCTCAAGATTTTATTCTCATTCAGATATGAAGGTTTTAAATTACGGTGCAAAGAAAGAATTTACAGACAGAGTTCCAAAAGAGGAACTTTATAAAAAGTATCATTTAGAGCCTGAATTGATTTTATCTGATATTATTGAATTAAAAGAAATGACGGAAAAACCTGAACAAATTAATGTTGTTCCAACAGAGGCTTATGAGCAGGCTGTTGAAAAAAAGCCTGAACCAAAAATGTCTGAGAAAAAAGAGGAAGTAAAAACACAGGTAAAACAAACAAAACAACTTCCAAAAGAAACACAAAAAAAATAAATAATCAAAAAATCTTGAGGGAAACCTCAAGATTTTTTTAATTTATAATAACATTATCTATTGTTGTCTGATGCTTTTTTTTATTAAAAATTCGTTTGATGATAATTATAAATTTGTTTTCTTTTGTTTTTGGCTCATCAAAAATGTTTTTATAGTCTATACTTTTTGCATCTTTTGTGGCTTTATCAATAATAAGTGTTTTTGAGTCTTTTTGTGTATCCGGATTAAGTTTAACACTAATATTGTGAAAAAAGGTTTTTATACCGAGTGTATAAGGTGTTTTAAATAAAATTCCGATAAAAAATCCAAGTAATAAACAAAAAATTATAATAAACACTATGTCTGATTTTTTATCCATTGAAAACTCCGCTATGCAACAATATCCTTTTTACGGTTGTGATGATGAGATGTTGCAATCCCAATGTGTGCTGCAGTTGCCGCCACACCCACAACTGCTGATAATTTGTGAAGCAAAGGTTTGTGCATCATTCCTGAAATCATAGTTACACCGAAAGCACCTGCTGCTATCCAACCTGTTGTCGGCAGAGGATGAAAATGCATTGTTTTCTTTGTTTGTTGTTGATTTTGTCGGGGTTGTTCGTTTGCTTTAAATGTCTGTGATGTATTTATTGCAGGTATTTTCATGATTCCTCCGTTTGTTGGTAATTTAATGATGATTGAAACATAGAAATTTTTCAAATATATACTAATCAAAATTTTACAAAATGTAATTTTATTTTAATTTAGGTGTATATACACAATTTTACAGTATTTTTCATTACATAATGAATATTATCAGAAGTTGATAATATTGCAGCCGGTCTTTAAGTAACACCGACACGCTACGCTCCGACTCTCCGTAATCACTCATCTGTATATGTTTCATAACGAGAAAGTCTAAAAGACGACTTTCATTGAATGAAACATAACAT
>OMPX01000042.1 GCA_900313115.1 uncultured bacterium | reverse complement strand
CTTACATCTTCTTCTGAATAATCAAATCTGCTATTTTTTTTCATTTTAGTGTAATTTCTGTCTAATTTGCGTTCTTTATGTATTTTATCTAATTCTTTGTATAAATTTAATGCATCTTCTTTGGTAAAACCGTCTTTTTTTGAGTCAGTTAACAAACCATCTTTTTCAAGTGCAAGAAATGCATCACGCAAATCATAGGTAATACCGCTATGTTTACCTCTTGATATTAAATTAACTTGGTGTGCTACGTAATCTCTGTATTTAATTTCGTATGTAGTAGCTTTTCCGACTGAATAATTCCAATTTCCCATCTTAAAATCCCCTTATAATAATTCCCATATATAATTTAAGTTGAATTTTATTTGGAAATTGCTTTTTTATCATAAATGCTTTACAAAATTAATATTAGTTAGTAGGTCAGGCACTGTCTGACAATCTGCTAACAATTTAATATAAAAATTATTCAATATTCATATTTTTGATATTGTATTTGTCTTCAAAATTACACCAGTCAATATCATAATATTCGTTTTTTACAAACTTTTTGAAGGATGAATATTCCCAGTCTTTTGGTGTGATATTATGGTGTTTCATAGAGTTGTAATGTATGTAATCAATGTGTTTGTATAAATCATTTTCATCTCTTATTGTGTGTTCCCAATATCTTCTTTGCCAAATATTTGATTCCCTATTATTATTATTTATAGAATGTTTTATATTTGAAAGTTTTGTAAATTTACTTTTTATAGAACCAATTATTTTTGGATATTCTTCTATATTTTGGGGCTTAATTATCATGTGAAAATGGTCTGGATTTATTATGATTGCGATAATGTTAAATGAATAATTTTGTTTTGTTAATATAAAAGATTTGCGAATATAATCTATATTTTCAATTAATATATTATTTCTGTTTCTTGTTACGACAGTAATAAATACTAAGGCATTAGGAATAAACAATCTTTTGTAATTCATATATAAATTATATGATAAATATTAACTATTGTCAGGCGGTGCCTGACCTACTGCTGTTTTTATTTTTAAAATTATTTGGTGCGAAACATCGAATCTTTCGACTTTTTTTTATGTATTTGATATAATAAATTTATAAACTTTTAAGGAGGGAAGTAATGATTGATTGTGTCAGAAATTCGTATATAGTTAAAACAAATGATTTAAAAACAAACAATCAGCCTTTAAATTCAGAAGATTATTTAAATATTGGTTATATGGCGGGTAGATTTGGTATAAATCTTACTAATAACCCTAATGAGCAAAATCCAATCAAAATTTTACCGCAAGGTGTTCTGGTCAATGTTAATTCCTGTACATCAGATTTGTTTGAAAAAGATTTAAGCAATTCCGGTATAAAATTTGATAGGATTGCGTAAAATACTTTATATTTTTTTATGAAATATAAACAAAAATTTAAGTTGTAAAATCATATATAAATATTTCTTTGCAAAAGAATGCCCCTCCAATGCTCAGAACAATTTATGTTGAAAGAAAAGGTAATTTGTCTGATTAACAAGTCAATATGGTAAAGAAAGTGTTGATAAACAAAGATATTTATCCCATATAAAAGACAATGGTAATGACACTTGGGAAATAATTCGTGACGGAAAAGAGGATATAAAAGCTTTTCATAAAAAACAATCCTCTTTTAAAGTCTTATCAAGTGTTATTTTCGGGCTTATGGCAAAAATATAATAGTTTGCAGGTTTTGCATTAAATAACTACTTTTATTCTTGATTTGTTTGAGCATAATATATCGGATTTTGTTCTTTGTAGTTTAGCATTAGAGTAATATTGTCTTCCAGCGTGCTATTTTTTGTGAATTTACTGTAGATTATTGTTGCATCATTCCATGTTATTTCTTTGCCTGTTTCATCATAAAATTTGCCATTTTTACACGTTAATACAGGGTTTTTATCATTATTATATAATGTAATTGACTCAAAAGTATTTTCTTTGCTTAGATTTTTCATATTTTCTTCAAGAAATTTTTGTACGGGATAGCCTTTAAATCTGGCACTTTTTGAAAAACTTATTGTTGTAGAATTTGAGTTGTTTGATATGTTTGATATATCAAATTCGTAACCAAGAAATTTTTGCCCGTTAGGTTTATAAATTGATGAAGTACCATTATTATCGTCAGATAACATAACAATTGTGTTATTTTTAGTTGTACTTATAACTTTTTTATCATCAGCGTTTTCAGTTATTGTATTTAATGTTTCAGTGAAGTTTTTGTATGCTTCGTAATCTTCAATTCCTTTATCATTTTGTGCAAACTCTTTTTTTGATACGTTTCCATCAATAGTTATAATATCCATTTGCATAAATTCGTTACGTGCAAGGATTTGTTCTTCCTCTTCTAAAACTGAAGAATCTCCGTATGTCAGTTTTGATGCGTAGTTGTCAAATATTGACATTGCTTTTTTTAAATTTTGTTCCGATATATTTTGTCGTTTTAAACTTGCTTCAAAATCAGTTCGCTTTATACCATTACCTTTAATAAAATTTCCACCTGATATATCACTCATTTGCACTCCTTTAGTATTATTATATTAATAAAAAAATTCTTTTATCAATCAATTTCATATTATATTAATAATGAAACAAGTCTTTACATTATATTTTAACTTAAATTTTGTATTGATAATATAGCTATAAATTATTTTTGTAAAATTATACTGCCCGATTTACTAATTGTTTTATGTTTGTAAAAACCTAAAATATAAAAGGTTATATAAAACAAAGAAAGGATGTTTATGAGAAATTTTATTGTGAAATCAGGTGGTTTTTTTGTTGATTTAATGGCAATTGTTACTCTTGTCGGTTTGATTGTTTCAACAGTGAAAGTTATGATGGCTCAGGGTATTTGGGCAGGGCTTGGTGTTTTGTGGGCAGGTCTTGTGAGCTTTATCTTTGTATTTTTCTTGATTTATTTGGTTATGTCTATAAATGAAAAATTATCTGATGAAAATCATAGCAGATACTAATTTATTAAAAACAGGTTGTTCGTTGCAACCTGTTTTTTTGTTTTAGCAAATTTTATTTTTAGAAACATTATATATATGACCAACATTTTATAAGGAGATATCAATGTTTGGAATTACATTAGCTAAAAAACCACATAATTACAGAGTTGTAGATGAATATTTATCACGTTCGGCAATGCCGACATCAGAAAGAAATATGAAATGGCTTAAAAACCATGGTGTTACGGCTATTGTGAATTTAAGACAATCAGGTTCTTTATATCATGGCGGAAGAGAAAGAGCTGCTGCTGAAAAATACGGCATAAAGTATTTTCATATCCCTATTGATGCACATCATCCCCAAGATGCTCAGGCTGATCATTTTCTTGATATAGTTGAAGGTGTAAAACGTGATGGCGGACACGTTCACATTCACTGCCGTCATGGTCAGGACAGAACAGGTGCTATGGCTTGGATTTATAAACAAAAAAATGGTATCGGGGAAATGTTTGAAAATGAACGAGAAATGCGTTCTATGGGACATGAAGGTGCTGAACTGCCTATGTTAGTGAATTGGGTAAAAGATTATTTATATAAAGATTGGGGCGGAAGAAAAACTTTATAATTAGCTATATAAATTACCTGTTAAGATAATTAAAAAGACAGACATTTACCCTAAAATATTTGTATGAATTACGTTAACAGGTTGTTAAAAGCTTATAATCAAGAAACAAAATTTTATCCTGATGAATGGACTAAAAATCATCAATTTGTTTCAGGCATGAAAAAATGGATTGCCAATATTCTGCCATCAGAATTGTTGACCGGAAATTTATATGAAGCAGTTTCATCTTTGTTGACATTGAGTGAAGATGGTGTGTTTTATCATACGTTTCCCGAAAAAATTGAAACTCCAAATTACGGTGATAATTGGGGTGTTATTGCTAATTATATAGAAATCAATAACCGTGCCATTGCAGAAATGGGGGTAGGGGTAAATAATGTAGGGGTAAATAATGTAGGGGTAAATAATGGGGTAAATAATGAGGAAATATCAAAGGTTGGAGAGTGTCGCAGAGGGTTGTTGAGCACAATAAAATTACTTCCTGCAATCCCTCCAAGCGCGAAAAGTTGGGCAAATTGTATTATTCTTTCTCAAATTTTTCCTAATATATATGGGGATGGGTTTTACAAACCTGCAGAAGAGGAAAATTCTATATATGGTATAAAATTAAATAATGGATATAGCAAGAATATTATTGATTTTGATATAACAGATAAAATATCTCCGATAGAGCAATTTAGGGCGTTTAATGATTTAGCACATTTTCATGGGTTAAAAACAGGATTTAGAACGGTTATTTCCGCAGATCAAATAAAAGTTGTACAAAATGACGGTAGTGATATAACTTTTGATTGGAATAATTCAGAACATTTTGAACTCTTTATTGTTGAACATATAAATCTTATAAATAGCGGATTTGAAGCCATATTTATTGATTCTGCAAAACATATCGGGGGATATGATATGGGAAATTACACAGGTGTCGGTGCGCTTCCTTCGTATGAGCAGATGCAATATATTATCCATGAAATTAGAAGTCGTACGGGAAATACTCATTTAAGTTTTGTTGGGGAAAAAAGTACCGGAGATTTTGAAAGGTACAAAAATTTAGGGCTTAATACAGGCACAGGATTTATTAATCCCGATAATTTTTGTGAGGTTAAAAGAGAAGCAATCGCACATAAGTATTCTGCTCAATATTCTCCTGGGGTAGAAGTCTCTAATGATAATGATACGGGCGGCAGAAGCTATGAAGAAAGGCTAAACCGTATTCATAATTCTCTTTTTGCATACGAATATCCAAGTGATAAGTTAGCAAGCTTTATGCAAATGGAAGATTTATTCCCGCTTAGATATGATACAAATACTCACCATTTGATGATGTCAAATCCTAATTATTCAGTTGACGGTACTCCTAAAAGTCATTGGGAAAATCTTTTTACTAAAGATGATGGGAGAGAATATAACAAAAAAGTCGGAGAATTGTTTGTGCATTCAATGAATTTGTAAATATAATTTAATAAAATAACAAAAAAATCTTGCTAAAGTTTTTATATAAGCAGGTGATGTGTGTTATAGGAGAATAGGTTATGAGTATGACAGTAGGTGGGGTAAATTCAGGGGTAAATAATAACCCTCAAAAAAAATCTAATGTCGGCACAAAGATTGGTGCAGGGATTGGTTTGGCAGTTGGGGCAGTCAGATTATATCAAACAAGAAATTTAATCA
The DNA here is from genome assembly GCA_900313115.1 of uncultured bacterium. Taxonomy (GTDB): domain Bacteria; phylum Cyanobacteriota; class Vampirovibrionia; order Gastranaerophilales; family Gastranaerophilaceae; genus UBA2883. The sequence continues at coordinate 10,333 of OMPX01000042.1, read as the reverse complement.
ATGAGCTGGGTGATCAATTAATTTTAGCAGGTCAATCAAAAGCAGCAGCAAATGCTGCAAAGGGTCTTGGTGCATTTGGAGCAGTTGCATTATTCGTAGGAGTTGGTGCATTAGTAGGAAAAGGTGTCCAAAAATTAGTAAACCATTTTAAAAAAGATAAGATTGAACCAAAAGGTGTAATTCCGGGTGAAAATCCAAATCCTCAACCAAAAGTAGAAGGAAATCCTTTTGAAAAGTATCGTGCTGATGCTTCAAAATTGGGAAGAACTGTAAAAACAAAAGATAAAGAAGAATATGTTATATTTAACGGACATCCTAAAAAAGTGTTCAAAAAAAATCCCGAAACAGGTGAATTAGAATTTAAAATTGAGGTTTATGACGGTTCTTGGGGGAAAGAAGCATCAGATGAGGCAATCGTCGAGTTAATAAAAACATTTGATAAAGAATTGCCAAAGAAGTAGTTTGAAGTAAAAATAAGTATAAAAAATGGGACTAATATTTCGTTCCATTTTTTTATTAGATAAACTATAATTTATAACTCAACATTAGCCATCATATCTACAAGTGTCTGAATGGTTGATTCCATTGTCACACTGTCAGATGTTCTTTGTTGTAAAAATGCGTTTATCTGAGGCATCATTTCAATAGCAGTATCCAGTTTTGGGTTACTTCCGGGTTGATACATACCAACATCAATAAGGTCTTTATTTTCTCTGTAGAGAGAGAGCATTGTTCTCATTTTTGCTGCAGCAGACTTGTGTTCAGGTGATGCAATAGCAGACATCAAACGTGAAATACTTCCCAAAACATCAATTGCAGGATAGTGATTTGCTTCTGCCACTTTTCTTGATAAGAAAATGTGACCGTCAACAATCCCACGCACAATATCAACAATAGGGTCAGAGATATCGTCCCCTTCCATAAGGACTGTATATAATGCGGTAATAGAGCCTTTTGGACTATTCCCTGCACGTTCCAACACTTTTTGCAGCCATGAAAAGATTGAAGGAGGATAACCTTTCATCGTAGGTGGTTCGCCAAGTGACAGACCTACTTCACGCCCTGCCATTGCACAACGTGTTACGGTATCTGTCATCAAGAATACTTTTTTACCCTGATCTCTAAAATACTCACAAACCGCAGTTGCGGTAAGTAAAGCTTTTTGTCTGATTAGAGGCGGTTGGTCACCGGTAGAACATACAAGTACAGATTTTCTCATACCTTCTACCCCAAGAGAATCTTCAACAAATTCTTTAACCTCACGTCCACGTTCTCCGATTAGTGCAACGACGTTAACATCGGCATCTGAGTTTCTTGCAATCATACCAAGTAAGGTACTTTTACCTACACCTGAACCTGCAAACAAACCAAGACGTTGTCCGCAACCCATAGTCATACAACCATCTATTGCACGTACACCTGTTGAGAACTGTTCTGTAATAATAGGTCTTTCAAATGGCCCCGGTGGCGGGCCTTCAATGTTGCGCCAAAGTGCACCTTCCGTGTTTAGTGGCTTGCCGTCAATAGGTTCACCCATTGGATTTATAAGTCGTCCAAGTAAAAAATCCCCGACAGGAATACATATTGGATTTCCTGTCGTTTCAACGAGACTCCCCTGACCTATTCCTGCTCCGTCAAGCAAAAGTAAAAGTTGGGCAACTTCACCTTTAAACGCGGCAACTTCTGCGGGCTTCTTTTGTCCATCGTTAGTTTCTATGTAACATAAATCGCCAATCTTTAGCCCCGGGAGTTTAACTTCAACAGTCAAACCCAACAGTTTTGATACAGTACCCTTAAAATGATATAAACTCGTTGTATCAAGCCTGTTCTTTACCCTTTCTTCAAGGTGTGACATGTATGCTTCATAATTACTAACCATATTATTATTCTAACATATTTAGCTGTATAAAGTAATTTTTTAAAGAAATTTAAAAAAAATAATGTTGACAAATCATGAAAAAACATTAAATAGAAAACAGAAGTCATTTAAACGGATGATTTAATAATTATAAGATTAAAGTTATTCTAATAAGTGTCGTATTCTCTTTGGGAAGGACGGTTTGTAGTGTACAATGCGATGAATATATCACCAAGACCATATAATGTGGGACAAGGTTACAGAGCAGAAGAAGGGGCTGAAGAACAGACTCAAGATGCGTTGTCGCAAGATGGTCGTCAAGGTGGAAGACAGCAAGGCGAACAACAACAAAATGGCGGTTCAAGAACAATTGCCAGAGGCAGAGCTCCGCAATTGGCTGCACAAAATCCTATTCAGTCTGCAAAAAACAGACCTTTAACCGCACACAAAGGCAGACCCGTTTCTTTAGGCGGTCCAAAACCACAACAACCTGCTCCGAGAACTATGGGAAATCAATCTGTACCCCAAGCTGCACCTCGTATGCCTCAACAGGTTGCACCTCAGCCTTCTCCTATGGCACAAATCCCTCAAAGACAGCCAATTCCAAGTTATCAACCTGTACAAACACCTATGGCTCAGGGTGCAGTTGCAAATCAAGCCCCAAAGGTTGATGATGAAACTCAGGCACAAGTTGATAGAATGGCTAAAAATAATCGTGTTAATATTGCCCAAATCATCAAAGATTTCAGAGGTACATATAATGCAATCGGTACTCCAAAGGTTCTTGTTGATGAGGTTGAAGATTATTTAACACAGGTAATCGAGCATACAAAAGGTGATGCTCCATCTATAAATTTTGTTCAGACAAATCTGCAAAATGCGGCAGTTATTATCGATACTTATATTTCAAAAACATTGGATAAAGATTCAAAAGTTGTTCAAAATTGGCTGGATGCTTTATTCTTACAAAGAATTAATTATAAGTATAATGATGGTGAGATTAATCAGGATTTCTTAGTTAAATTTCCTGAGGGCGGAAATGCTCCTCAACAACCTGATAGTGTTGTTGAAGACGAACCAAAAGCGGAAGCTCCTATAAAACAGCACGAGCCTATTCCAAATGAGGAAGTTCATCATGGCGAAATCCCTGATTATGAACCTTTGCCTGAATATCAACAACCTGTAAACCAAACAGTACCTATTCAGCCTGCTCAAGCTCCTATTGCTCCGCAAAGACCTCAGCCTGTGAATGAGTCTTATATTATTGATGAACCTCAACCTGAAAGAGTTATAAGAAAGAAAAATATAAGACCTGTGAGATTACAGCCTCAAATGAGACCTGTATCTCAACCTCGAAGACGTAAGCCTCAAATTACTGTTATCCCTGAAGATAATGAATTAAAAGCTTTATTTGTTCAAGCTAAAAAACAAGCTTATGCAAATAACCCTGCAAAAGCTATGAATATCTTCCAAAAAGCTCTTATGAGAGCTGAGTCCATAAGAGATTCAGAGGCTCAGTCTAAAATATGTTTTGAAATGGCTAAAATTTATGATGATAATAATTACTTGGCTCAGGCTTTAAGTAATTATAACAAATCATTAAATGATACAACTGATATGTCAATAAAGACAAAAGCACACTATTCAATGGCTAAGATTTATGATGACGTTAATCAGGTTAATTCGGCAATTAATCATTATATGACATCTGTTTCGTATGCAGGAGAAGAAGATAATTTGTCTTCTCAATCAAAATCTTTGACTAATATAGCAAATATTTATACAGACAGATATAACCAAGATGCTTTTATCTTCTATGATGAAGCAAATGTTTTAATAGAACAAACAGATGATTCTGAGACAAAAGGTTATGTTTCAAGTAATACGGCAGGTGCTTATAATAAATTTAATAAGCCTGATAAGGCGCTAAAGTGTTATGCAAATGCAGTAAAAAATTATTCAGAGGCAAAAGTGGAAAATAGCGTAGCGGAAAATTATAGGGCAGCCGGGGAGCTGATGTACGACCTTAAAAATCCGGCAAAGGCAAAAATATTACTAAGAAAAGCTCTCGCTCATACAGATGCATATAGAGATGCTGATTTGATTAACAAAATAAATGATTTGTTGGAAGAAATTGGTTAATTAAGATTATCAAACTTTTTATACAACTATAATACACATATTTTCAAAAATTCATCAAATACACACACAAACACACCGGAGTATTCTCCGGTTTTTTTTGTTTATTCTTCATCGCTAAACTATAATTTGAAAAACTACATTAAGTTAATGTCTAATATCTGGGAAATTTTCATATAAATATTTATTATTTTATTATTGTGGTATAATTGCAATATCGCAAAGCGAGAAGAATTATGTTAAACTTGCCTGATACAATAAAAATGATTATCACAGATTTTGACGGTATAATGACCGACAATTTTGTATATATAAATGAAAATTCTCAATCAACAAGAAAACTTAATTATAAAGATGTAACGGGTTGTTTTTTATTAAAACGAGGCGGGATTGATATATCTATTATTTCAGGAGAGCGCAATCCAGCAATTGAATGGATAAAAAATATATTTGAATTAGAAGACGTTCATCAAAGAATTTGGGACAAATTACCTGTTATGAAATCAATTATCGAGAAATACAATCTTTCAGATGAAGAATATGTTTATATTGGTGATGATATTAACGATTTAGAATGTTTAAATTATGCAAAGTATAAAATAACCGTTCCAAATGCAACAAAACGAGTAAAAGATGTGCCGGGAATTCAAATTACAAGTGAATCGGGCGGTAACGGCGCATTTAGAGAGGTGGCAGATTGTCTGATAAAAATGTAGAAAAAAAAGGTATATTAAAAGAAGTTGTTGAAAAAATAACAAAGGTAAATGTTATTGTTGATGAATATAACAAAATGGCAATAACACCAGCTATGCCGGGGAACGCTTTTATAAATATTGCAACGGCTATGTATACAAAAGGATTTTATAATGAGGCGGAAAACATGCTTCAAAGTGCAATCTGTTTTCCAACAAAGACTTCTAATGCGTTAATAAATTTGGGAATTATAAAGCAGTCAACGGGTAATTTTGATGAAGCTATAAAATTCTACAGTGCTGCATTCGAACAAGATAGAGAAAATGTAAAATCTTTAGGTCTTTGGGGCAATTGCCTTGCAATGAAGGGTTTGATAAATGAAGCTATTGAAAAGTACAATCAGGCCATCGAAATTGATGAAAAAAGTGCTGATATTTATTTATCTTGGGGAGCATTGTTAATTAAAAACAAACAATATAAAGAAGCAAAAGAAAAATTAGGAAAAGCTATTGAATATAACCAAAAAGATGCGCGCCCAATGTATATGTATGCGATTGTTCAAATTGAAATGGAAGAATACGATGAAGCATTGGAAAAATTAATTAAAATTGTAAGAAACACTGAAAATAATTTTGAAGCATTGCATAATATTGCATATATTTATTTCAAAAAGAAAAATTATGATAAAGCTATATCTTTTGCAAAAAAAGTTTTGGCAATATTCAGGCATAAAGTTGAAACATACTTGTTGTTAGGTGATATTTATGCAATACAAAATCAGGAAGAAGAATCTGTTCAGTTTTATGAGATGGCAGAAATGAATGGATTACACACCTTCTTTTTATATTTGTCGTGGGCTGTTACACTTCAAAAATTCAACCGACACAAAGAAGCAATTGAAAAATTGCATAAATCAAACGATTGTCTAAAAACTAAAAATGTTGATGAAGTATACGCAAGACTTGCTCTTTCTTATTATAAGGTCGGAAATATTGAAATGGCTTTAAAAAGTAGAGATAAAGCATTAGAAATAAATCCGAATAATTATATGGCAAACAGTGTAGCAGCGGAAATAGAAGTTGATAATAAAAATTACGAAATTGCACTTGGATTTTTAGAAAAATGTAAAGAAGATTTTTCTAACAAAGGTTTTAATTATTCTTTGATGGCTCAATGCAAGGATGGTTTAGGTCAAACAGATGGCGTACGTGAATTATTTGAAAAAGCAATTGAATATATGCCGAATAAAAAAGAGATACTTATGGCTTATACTGAGTTTTTGATAAAAAACAATGATTATGAAACAGCTAAAAAGAAAATTAAAGCTTTTGCAGAATCGTCAAACGATACAGATGTGTTGGACAGATATTTTGAGATATTGTACAATCTTGCAAAAAAAGGCGGTTATAAGTATAATATAGAACAAGCGATTGAAATAGCGAAAAGAGCTGAAGCAATCAACACAGATAAAGATAAATACAAAAAAGAGATAGAAGAGTTAGAGGGAATTTTGAGGAATTATGAGTAGGGATATAATTGTTCAAAAATTTGGCGGAACATCAGTAGCTGATACTGATAAAATAAAAAATGTAGCAAATACGATTTTGCGAGAAAGAAATTTAGGTCATGATGTTGTTGTCGTAGTTTCTGCAATGGGACATACAACTGACCATCTTGTTAAAATGGCAAAAGAAATTGCTCCAAATCCGTCAGGACGTGAAATGGATATGTTGTTATCAACAGGAGAAGGAATTTCTATAGCACTGCTTGCTATGGCAATTCAGGCAGCTGGGGGAGATGCAGTCAGTATGAATGCAATGCAGGTTGGTATCATTACTGAAAATGTGCATACAAAGGCAAGAATTGTTGATATAAAAACAGAAAGAATTAAAAATTATTTAAATCAAGGAAAAGTTGTTGTAATAGCAGGATTTCAGGGGGTTACACCTGATGGCGAGATTACAACATTGGGACGCGGCGGTTCTGATACATCTGCGGTAGCTCTTGCAGCTGCGCTTGAAGCTGCAAGATGTGATATCTATACGGATGTAGAAGGAGTTTACACTACAGATCCAAGACTTGTTCCAACTGCTTCAAGGCTTGACATGGTTTCGTATGAAGAAATGTTGGAATTGGCAAGAGTCGGGGCTAACGTATTACACCCAAGAGCCGTTGAAACTGCTAAGATGTTTAAAGTCCCGCTTAGGGTTAGAAGCAGTTTTAAATTAGAAAATTTAGGTACATTAATTGTAGGAGTAGAAGATATGGAACTTCAAAAAGCTGTTACAGGCGTAGCATCTGATTCATCTCAATTAAGAATTGTTGTTTGCGATGTTCCGGATATTCCGGGCAGAGCTGCTTTGATATTCTCAAGACTATCTGATGCTAATATATCAGTGGATATGATTATTCAATCTTATGCAAGAAAAGTTGAAAATACAAATGACATTGCATTCACTATTGATAAAGCAGATTTAGATAAAACTTTAAAAACTTTAGATGATATGAAAGACGAAATCGGTGCAAGCAGATTTCAGGTGGATGATAGTATCGCAATGGTTTCAATTGTTGGGGCAGGCATGATTGACCGTCCGGGTATAGCTGCTTTGATGTTTAATACTCTTGGAAATCAGGGTATAAATATTAAAATGATATCTACAAGTGAAATAAAAATAAGTTGTCTTGTTGATGAATTAGATGCAGATAAAGCTGTTATTGCGCTGCATAAGGCATTTAATTTAGACTGCGATGAAATTGCAGAAGTTAAAGGCACATTACCTGATGTGTAATATGTAAATGAACATTTAATACATAATTTCGTTTTATAAATGAGAGTAGATTTACAATAATAAGGAATAAAACATGAAAAAAATATTATTGACATTTTTAGCGGTTATAACTGTGTCAACATCTGTTTTTGCAGCCAGTACAAAACAAGAAGCGTTGACATTCTTTAATCATTATGCAAATTCAGCAAACAACTATGACCCTGCAATAACAACAATGTATTCACCTTCTGCAAGAATCATAAGAGAGGTTGTAAAACCTGATGGGTCAACAGTAACAAGAGTGACTAATACTAAACGATATATTAGTGAAATGAAGAAAGCCCAAATTGTTGCAAAGCTAAGAAAATATAAAAATATTTACACAAATATTAAAGTTGAACCGACAGGAACTGATACATATAAAGTTTCTTCTCTAAGACAACCATCAGGCGAAAGTTATAAATTAAAAGCTTATTTTGTTGTAAAAAAACAACCTAACGGTAAATGGTTAATTATTGAAGAAATGATGCAAACAAAAGTTCAAATGCTTATTAATGCTCAATAAGATTATAAATTATAGTTTAGCAAACTTCGTTTGCTAAACGGTGACTAAGTGAATCGTGACTAAGTGATTAAGAATAATATACTTAGTCACTTCATGACCGTTTCGTTTTACATAATAAGAAATCACATCTGCCAATAAAATAATCTACTATTTTGAAACGACATAAGAAACCCAAGGTTCCATATAATTTGTTTTCAGAATTTTTAAATCATTTTTTTCTATTGCATCAAGTACAATATCTTTTTTATTATCCATAATGCCTGATAAAGAAATTACACCATCGTCTTTTATCAATCGTTTCAAATCAGGCATAATTTCGTAAAGAACATTATGCAGAATATTTGCACAAATAAAATCAAACTGTTCATTTACTTTATCGGAAGTACCAAGTTCAAAAACACATTCAACATTATTTTTTAGGGCATTTTCTTTTGCTACATCTATAACGGTAGGGTCATTATCACATCCATAAACATAATCTGCGCCGTATTTTTTTGCGATTATTGATAAAATACCTGAGCCCATACCAATATCAGCCACACATTTGCCGACAACCTTATCTAAATATTGTTCCATCCCCACAACACAAAGCTGTGTGGTTTGGTGTGTACCGGTTCCAAATGCACACCCCGGATCAAGAGAAATCGTAAATTCACCCTCTTTTGGTTCGTATTCAAGCCAAGAGGGTACGATTACAACTTTATCCGTAATATGAGTTACTTCCCAATTTTCTTTCCATTTCTTTGACCAATCTTCATTCTCTTTTTCTAACAAAGCACAATCCCAACTGCCGAGTTCAGTTTCAGAAAAACCATTCTTCAACAATTCTTTTTTCTTTGCTTTTATAAATTCACAAACATCTGAACCGTCAGGAGTTTCTAATGTTCTTAAAAATACCTTTAAAGTACCTCTTGAAGTTTCAGTCATTTCCAAATCTTTAAATTTTTGTTCTTCTAATAAAACACCTTCACAGTCAAGATTTTCAAAACAAATATTTGCAACGTCATCTTCCATATCCGGATTTATTTTTATATATAATTCATAGTAATTGTTCATTTTATAATACCTTTATATTATTTATCAACATAATTATAAAACAAAAAGCGAACATAAGTCCGCTTTAAAAACTCTCTCTTTTATTTTAACATGTGACCTAAATTTTATTCAATAGGAATTAAAACACAACGGATAAACAAAAATATTTACCCCATTCCTAGTATTCAACACCTTCACGAGCCATAACACCAATATCAAAATAGTGTTTGATTGGTTTCATTTCTGTAACCAAATGAGCCAAAGCTTTAAGCTCAGGGTGTGCGTTTCTGCCTGTTAACACGATTTCCAAGTTTTCAGGTTTATGTAATAATACATCTTTAACATCTGAAACTTTAATCATATTCATGTCAACACAAATATTTAATTCATCAAGTATAACAAGTTGATACTTACCGCTAAAAATTGCTTCTTTAGCAAATTCCCAGCCTTTTTTAGCTTCTTTATAGTCTGATATACAGATATTATTTGAATATACAACTCTGTCCATGCCGAACTGTTTAACATCAAGATTTGGCAAATATTTTGAAGCAGAAATAATTTCACCATAAGATGTTGCTGAATCACCCTTTGTGAATTGGATAATCATAACATTCCAACCGTGTCCCAATGCTCTCAAAGCCAAACCTAAAGATGCTGTTGTCTTACCTTTGCCATCGCCTGTATATATCTGTATATAACCGTGTTCTAACACTTAAATGCCTCCCGAAATACTAACCGCATTGTCATTATACTTTATTCAACTATCCTGTACATCCATCAAACAAATGATATTAGTTGCCACTGTTTTAGAAAACAAATATAAGATGTACTGTTCTTATATATTAACTCTTTAATCTTAGTTTGTCTTATATTTTTTGTCATACATGACTTTTTTTTTACATAATATTTGTTAACAATACACTAAAATTTAGTTTTTATAAGGGCATGCCGTATTCGAAAATTTATATAAAAAAATTTACCAAAGTTTTGTAAAATTATATGTTAAAACTCTTGATTAATTCTGAACATGAGAATACAAGCATGATTTGAGAGATATTTATACACTTATATTTATTAGATAGATATTAGATATTATTAAGTTTTGTAACATGGATTAAATAAAAAAATCAATTCTTGTAAACAAAAAAACTTTATATATACACAGGGGAATTAAAACAACGTGCTATAAAATGCACAAGGTTATTTTTACTAACCAATTAACATTATTAATGTTTATATAAATATAAAACAAATTGATGAACATTCTATCAATAG
>OMPX01000022.1 GCA_900313115.1 uncultured bacterium | reverse complement strand
GTAAGTGTATTGCCTGAATTGAGAACAATGATAAATAAACCTCAGCATAAGACGCATGATTTTGATGTGTTTAAACATTCGTTAAAAGTTATGCAGAAAGTGGTTCAGGATGAAAAATTTGAACAATTGAATGATTCTGATAAAAAGATTATGCTTCTTGCAACTCTTATGCACGATATTACAAAATATGAGGGAACTTCTGACGGCACTCATCCTATGGAAAGCAGTTATGACACGTTCTTTATTGCGAAGAAATTTAATCTGACAAAAGACGAAGAAATAAAATTATATACGTTGATAAGACATCACGAATGGTTATCAAAGGTAAATACTGCAAAAACAGAAGAAGAAAGACAAAAAGCACAACAATCAATTGCGTTTGATTTGCAGCAAAACAATTTGTTTGATATGGAGTTGATGTTTACTCACGCAGATTTGAAATCAGTCAAAAACAGTGACTTATTCCATGATAAAACAGAGGGTGATTCAAGAATAGATTTCAACGGAGAGAGAAGAAGTTTTGGTGAAGCTGCAGATTTTCACGCAGAAAAAATAAAAGAATATATTAGAGAATTGAAAAAAACTCAACCATTATTGCCGACTACAAAGATGCCAAAGGCGAGTCAGATAGAAAAGTTAATCACAAAAGTAAATTCTGACGGAAGTACAAATATAAAAGGTGTATATGTAAAAGAGGATGAAAACGGCAAGCGACTTGTGGTATTGAAGTTCAATGAAGTTGAAGACAGCGGTTGGGAGGCTATGGGACTTCCGAAAGGTTCTTCTACAAAAGGTGTAATAGCACATTGCAATGACGGAAATAAGGAATATGATGTTGAAACAGGTAATATCAAATTCTTTGTTCACGGTTTGGATTATCCTAACCAACTTGCCAAGTTTGATGCGTTCTCATTACTTAATTCAGATGCTTTGTTATCCGTTAGTTATGCAGAACGACCTGAAACCAAGTACAGATTCTTTAGGGCTCAGGGGGTAATTCTGGAAGATTCTGCGGATTACGTTTATGGCGGTGGTAATACTGATACAGGTTCAGGCTGTGGAAAAAATATTGATGAATTTAAGACAAATTATATCTTCGGCGGATATCGTGAACACGACAGAAAATATATATCTAATTTAGTCAAAGAGGCTACAGGCATGAATGATGATGAGTATGTCGAATTTGTAGAAAAATACAAGAATAAACCAATGACTGCAATTCAGCCTAAAGAGACGAGGGATAAACTTATTAAGACTTTTGCAACAATAAATTCGAACTCACGCAAAGGTAATCGTGAATATAATGAAATGTATTTGTCTAATCCGAGATCAATAATGGGTGTTTATGCGTATAGTTGGGATTATGATGGCGGTAAAATACCTAATCCTGTGAAGTTTTTGGAAGAAAACGATGAAAGAACACATTTCTTGCAGGATTATGCAAAAGACCACGATGTTCCGTTTGTAATCTTTGGAGATTAGAAGTAGGGGTAAAGGGGTAAATATTTTAAGGATAAATTCTTTTAATTTGGAAGAAAATATGTTAATATGGTTATGTAGGGAAGTTCCTCATAACTTTCTCCTTATGCGCACAGCAAACATTCAACTGTCGTGGGTGTAGGAAAGGAGGGAGCTTATGAATAAACATTTACAAGAGATAATAAAATGTGCCCTATTCGTACTAGGACACATTCTAATTTATTTTTCTCAGAAAATGTAGGGAACTGTCCGGGAGTTCTGCAGGAACTCCCCCCTACACTATTATTATAATCTATTTTTTAGAAAATACAAGTGGTTGTGAAATTAAAAATCTATCAATTTGGATAATTTTATTTTGTAAGCATTTGCAAGTTTTAATAGGGTAAGGTATTTAGGTTCAACAATACCTTGTTCAATTCTGCTGATTGTTGAAGGTTCTAATCCATTACGATAACAAAGGGATTCAAGCGTGAGTTTCCTTTGTTTTCTGAGGGCTTTGATATGTTGACCTAATTTTAATAGTTCTTCATTATTTTCTTGCATACATGCAATTATAATGTTATAATTTGTTCAAAATTTTGCACGCATGCAAAAAAAGAAAGGAATGTATGAAAAAGTTATTGATTATTTTTGCAATCATTATATTAAGTTATGGATTAAGTTCTTTTGCTAACTCTGAAAAATATAATGCTAATCGCCCTGAGTGGAACGAATTTTGTCCTTTTGGTATGGAAAACCCGCAACCTGAAAAACCAAAATTTATGGATTCTGTAATGACAAAATATATAAAACAAGACCAAGTTTATTGGCTACAACGGAAACAGGATTTTGAACAAAATCTAAACACTTGTGACCAATTAGATGAGAATAATAGAAATGCATGTTATGCAAAGTTACGAAACCGACAAGCGCAACTTAATAACTCTTACGTGTCGCCACAGCAGCGATACCAAGAGTACATGGCAAAATGTCAAATGTTTTCAAATGCAATGAATAATATACAGCAAATGAATATGCAACAGCAACAATTAAATATACAAAGACAAAATATGATGTTGCAAAATGCACCAAAATATAGTGATTATATGCCTAAAACTTATAATGTTAATCTGTATCACCATTATTAATAAAAAATGAGGAGTATTTATTATGAATAAGAAAATTTTAGTGTTAGCAATAGTTAGTGTATTATCGTTATCAGTAGTATCTTATGCAAGTGACAATTCTGATAATATAGCGAAGTCAAAGGCTTGTGTAGAACAAGCAAGAGAGTTTGCTAATAAAACAGATTTTGCAAATGCTGAAAAGAAATTAAATGAAGCAATAAAATTAAATAATAAAAATGACGAAGCATATTTTGATTTAGGTAGATTTTATTTGGGAAGAAAAGATAATAAGAAAGCGATGGAATATTTTTCAGAGGCGATTTCTATAAATCCCCAAAAAGATGAATATTATACAGTAAAAGCTGCTGCAGAAGTTTTTTCAAATGATTTAAAACCGGCAATTAAAGATTTTAATAAAGCCATAGAAATCAATCCCAAAAATCAATTTGCGTATATAGCATTGGGAACATTGCATGGCAAATATGGATATTTTAAAGAATCACTTGATTATTATAATAAAGCAGAAGAATGTACGGACGGTACTGATGAACAATTATATGTTTCTCGCTCAGAGATAAAAGTATATTCAAAAGATTACGCAGGAGCGATTGAGGATTTGAAAAAAGCAATAAATATTGCAAAGAAAAAAAAAAAAAAAAAATCTGTCATCAGCCTTAATGAAAAAATCAAAGAAATACAAGCCGGCATGGATGTGTTTAAGTAATGGACAAAAGAACAAAAGAATATATAAAAATATATTGTGGGATTGCAGGATTTTATGTGTTTTTTATACCTGTTTGTAAAATAACATCAAGCGGTGCTGTGATAAGGGCGGCTTTTCCAGATAAGTATGTCCCTCTTTTAGAATTTATAAAATATAAATCTAATAATTTACATATAGATTGGTCACTACTTGCTATTGAGTTGCTATTACTTACGTTTATTTTTATATGTATATATATGTCTACTCAAGATGAAGTAAAAAATAATACAAAGGATAAAAAGAAAGAATGATTAATTGGATAGAATATTTAGATATAGATAATAAATATATTGACGAAAATGCTCAAAGAAATATTTTGAAATTTATATTTCTGTGGTTAAAAATTAATGAATATTGCAATAAACAATATGGTAGTGACAAATTGGATACAAAAAAGATAAACAAATTATCATGCGAGAATATTTTAAAAGAAAAATATTTAACATTAAAGGATGATTTCTTAAAAAAATTTTCAGATTTGAAAAAAGATGGTATTTCAAGGTCTTTTGTTAAGGATATGAGGCATCCTAATAATCCAAAATTTAATGTAAAATTTGACAGTTTAAACTATGATTTAAAAAATTTTTTAAATATTGTGTATCAAATTAGGTGTAATTTGTTTCACGGAGAAAAGGAACCTTCAAACGAAAACATAGAATTAGTTTTATGGGCGTATGACTGTTTGAATGAATTATGTGAGGGCATAATATGAAAAAATTATTAGTTTTAGTTTTAATGTTGTCAATTGTACCAATTGCACACGCAACGCATGTGAGAGGTCACTACAGAAGTAACGGAACTTATGTTACTCCATACAACAGAACAAGAGCGAATTATACAAAAATTGATAACTACTCCACAAGAGGAAATTACAACCCATACACAGG
>OMPX01000066.1 GCA_900313115.1 uncultured bacterium | reverse complement strand
AGGGAATCTGTTCATAACGCCGTTATCTCTCATCATTTGTGTATTAGCTGTCAATGCTCCACCAGGAAGCGGTGATGATATAATCATTGGATTAACTGCTAATGCTTCAGGTGGTAAGAAGTAATCTTTCATACATTCTTTGAAGATTTCTTCTGTTTCTAAAATCTTGTTAATATCAATACCAAGATCAAATTCAGAACCTTTTAGGGCGTGCCACATAGAAACAATATCAGGTTGAGCAGTACCGCCTGAAACAGGTTTCATAGATAAATCAATACCGTCAGCACCGCCTCTAAGAGCTGCCAAATATGCAGCTAAGCCTGTACCTGCTGTTTCGTGAGAGTGGAATCTGATGTGAGCATCAGGACCAAGAATTTCACGTGTTCTTTTTACTGTTTGATATACTTTTTCAGGAGCTGATGTACCTGATGCATCTTTGAATGCAAGGCTGTCAAACGGAATACCGGCGTCAAGTATGTTTCTCAATACTCTTTCATAAAAATCTACATCGTGAGCACCTTCACAACCTATTGGTAATTCCATCATTGTGATTGTAACTTCGTGTTTAAGTCCGTTGTCTTTAATACATTGACCTGAATAAATAAGGTTATTTACATCGTTTAATGCATCAAAGTTTCTAACAGTTGTAACACCGTGTTTTTTGAACATTTTAGCGTGTAAGTTAATAATATCACGTGGTTGAGAGTCAAGACCTACAACATTAACCCCTCTTGCAAGAGATTGAAGGTTAACATCAGGACCAACTGCAGCTCTGATTTTATCCATTGTTTCGAAAGCGTTTTCTCTGCAATAGAAAATAGGTGATTGGAATCTTGCACCACCTGCAGTTTCAAAATGCTTTATACCTGCATCAACTGCTGCCTGAAGGGCAGGAATGAAATCATCAACGAATACACGTGCACCGTATACAGATTGAAAACCATCACGGAATGATGTATCCATTACTTTAATTAATTTTTTAGTCATTTTTTATTTCCTCATTTGTCTGATAAACTTCTTTTTTATTAAAATGGAAAATGGAAAATAAATTTATGGTGCTATGCACCATTTTATAAAAAATCAGCTTCGCTGATTAAGATATTTTCAATTTTCAATTTTTATAAACTGCCGCAGCTATTGCGACTGCTACTTCGCTATCGTCGGTCGTGCGTACAGGAGCAGGTTTTACATTTACCCCCGTTTCAGGAAACCATTTGTTCAACTGTCCTACAACAACTGACATTACGTTCATAGCCATAATTAGTGTGCATAAGAACAACAATACCGTTCCCATCCCTATGCACATCATAACTAAGCCTTCGCTTAATATCTCATTCATAAAATATCTCCTATACAATATGTGTTAATTTCTTCATCTTCCTTTAATCTGAGAGCGCCATCATCGGTTAATCCTATTGCTACCCCCTCGTGAATGTTATCAAAAACATTGATTTTTAGTTGTCTGTTAATAAAATTTGCTTTTGATATATAAATCTCTTTAACAGATTTAAACCCATCACATACAAAACTATCATATAACAAACAAAACTTTGTATAAAGTTGTTTTAAAAACTCTTGTTTATCAACGATTAATCCTGTTTCTTGAAATATTGAGGTTGCAGGCTTATCAATTTTTGACAGATTTTTAAACTCTGTATTAAGATTTACACCAATACCTAACGCCATACCTCTAAATTTTGCACCATCAAATGTTCCTTCGGCAAGGATTCCTGCAACTTTTTTACCGTTTATCAGTACATCATTTGGCCATTTTATTTGTGGTTTTAAATTATAATTTTCTTCTAATACTAATGCTAAAACTACCGATAAATATTGTGTAAAATTAGGATATAAATTTATGTCTGTTATATCGTCTGTTGGTTTGATAACAATAGTTAAAAATAAATTATCTTCACCAGAATCAATCCATTTTCTGGTTAATCTTCCTCTGCCTGATGTCTGCCTGTCTGCGTAAACAAAAGTGAGATTTTCAAGTTCCGATATGTGTTTTTTTACATAATCATTCGTTGAGTTTATTTCTTTTAAATGCACACTCTTCATAATTATATTTTATCAAAAATATATATAGTTGAAAAAGACTGCTCTAAAGCAGTCTTTAATCAGCATTTATTTAATATTTATAATTATGCGTTGATTCCGCCTGATGAAGCAGAACTTACTGCACTTACCGCAGATGTTGACTCTGATGATGAATTTGAAGTCGCTGCTTGTGCTTCTGCAACATTAGCAAAACCATAAGATTGTGCCATCTTTTCTGTAGAATGCTGAAGCGCAATCAAATCTTCAACAGTACCATTTTTACGTTCAATAGGGTTTTCAACTTTTGGCTCAGACAATAATTGTTTTGCATAACGTGTATCATCATATTCATCTATTGAAGAATTATTTGTTTCTTCTGCTTTTATCTTTTCTGCAGGAGTTGAATTTGTAAATGCTCCAAAATTGATTGCATCAATCTTCATTTGTTTATCTCCTTAATTGTTATATATTTAAGTATCACATAATTTATAAAACATATCAAGATTAAATTTGCTATATAAGTTTAGTTAAAATTATATTACAAATTGTAAAATTTTTCAAAAAGCATGCATCATGATTTTTAAAACTGTAGTAAAATCATGGTATCAACTATCCCAAATCTCCTCCCAAGATTATGAAATACTAACTGCCAAAGGGCAGTTTTTTTTATTAGATTAAGTTATACTTGCGTTTTAAGTCTATAATTTTATTATAAGAAACATTGATTTTTTCACGTAGTTCAACATCTTTTTCAGCAGCTTTAATAACATTTTCTACCACATCCAGTGTTTCATCGGATGATTCTCTGTATATAAACATGTTCAAGCCCGCCTTTATCCCCATAAGGCATGCCTCTGTCATGCCATATTTTGCAACACCGTTCATGAACATGTCGTCAGAAATTGTAACTCCGCTAAATTGAAGATTATTTCTTAAATACTTAATACAATTTTCACTTAGCGATGTAGGAATTTCATCATTATCAAAACATTTGCAATGTAAATGTGCTACCATGACAATATCTGCACCTTGTCTAATTGCATACTGAAAAGGGAAGATATGTGTCTTTTCCATATCTTTCATTGATAAAGAAATTACAGGCAATTCTTTATGAGAATCCTTATCGGCATCACCATGACCGGGGAAATGCTTAATGACAGGAATGATTCCATGATTTTTATATTCGGTGGAGACAATGTCATATCCTATACATACATCATCAGGATTATTTGAAAAAGCACGTTCCCCAATAATTGGATTATTAGGATTAGAATTAACATCTATACATGGCGCAAAATTCATATTTATACCATAATCATTGAGCTCATTTGCAATATTTTCGGTTTGTTTTCGCAAGAAGTCAACACCTTTTTGGAATGCAAATTGAGGAGAAAGATATCTTTCGTGTATATTTTCGGTTCTTTCAACCCTGCCGCCTTCCTGATCAATAGACAAGAAGGGTGCAATTTTATTACATTGAGCTTTTATAGAATCAATTGATGTCCTGAATTGGAATGCCGAAGTAATATCATGTGTGAAAAATATTACTCCGCCAACACTATTTTCAAGAAAATAATCAAAATTCTTCCCTGTCCCGACAATAAATAACTGAAATACTTTATCTTTAATCATATAAGTATTATAAAACTAAAGACAGTTCATGTTAATAATTCATATATATTAAACCAAACCTGGATCAACATCGGATTTAAAGAATAATCTTCTTACAGCAAATTGTAGCTGTGGTAAAGCAACAGCAAGCAGAGAACTACTTATGGCAATATTTGCAAGGATACTTGCAGATTTTGCACCAAGTGCTTTTCTTGCATATTTTTTAACATTTCCTGATTTTCTTGCACTTTCTCCAAATTCTCTCATTTGTTCTGCTAAATTGAATACTTTTTCAGTATCAACAAAACATCTCGGATCTCTAACTCCGCACTTTAAGAATTTGACTTCACCTTTCTTTTCAGCCATTTTTGAGAAAACTGATTTTGGATTGTTGTCTATAAATTCAATTACTTCTTCTTGAGATTTAGGCAGTTCCAATTTATCAGCTCTTACAAGAGCCAAGAAGCGCTTGTTCGACATAATTTTAGGATCAAGATTCGGGTTGATACCAAAACATTTGGTTATGGCCTTGTCTAAACCTTTATCTATTTGTTTAGGTGCAACAAAATTAAGATACATCATTCCGCCTACTCTGATACTATTTTCAATAGCTTCATTTTTACGGCGTGATGTTCCAATTCTTCCTGCGCCGAGCCCTCCGTCTGTCATTGCCATTTTTTGTTGTTGTGTTAGTCCTGTCATAAACGATGCAAAACCTGTAAATGAAGTCTTATTTGCATTGTTTTTAAAGCTATTTAATGTGCCAAATCTATTGTCTTTTGAATTTATATTTAATTTGTTGTAATTTATTGCGGCTTCTTTTTCTGTTATATCTAAGTTTTTACCTTTAAATGATTTGTCTTTTAAGTATTTTTCAGGGATTAAGCCTTTTTCTGCATCTTTTGCCATTAAGTAGTTAGTAAGTGCAAAATTAGATTTTGGTAATACATAACCCATAAGAGCAACAGGAATGGCAATTGCAGCAGTATACTTAGCCGCAGTAATATTTTTAAATACATTTTTATTAAGTTTTGCCTTCTTTAAATCTTCAACAGCTTCTTCTGCGCCTTTAATATTTTTAAATTTTTCAATGTTAATATCAACACCTTGTTGAGCTCTGTCTATTGCGCTCATAGCGTTTTTTGAATCATCAATAAGCTTGTAGTTAACGGCTGATGGAAGCCCTTTCTTGTCAATAAGCTTATTCCCTGCCCATTCTACGGCAGGAACACCGCCAAGCCAAATAAAAGAAGAACCGTATTCATCAATTGTACACTCTCTTGTTGCGTGTTTTGCCATAACTTTTGATTCTTTTGCATTTTGATTATATCTCTGACAAACTTTTGTTGGCGCTTCAATACCGCAGTCACGAACTAAAAGCGGGACATAACTGTTATTATTTCCGATTGCGGATATAGTATTTATTAACATTGACATTTAATGATTCTCCTTATCTAAAAGCTTCTGTACCGAATTATCCCAAAGAAGCTATTAGAGGAAACTGACTACTTCAATATCCATAGCTTCTTTGGGAAGCTATGAGAATGATGTAATTCAGTTGTTAGGTAAAATTTAATCATTAAAATTTCCTTATTTTTGTCTAATACTAACACAACAAAATATTTATTTCAAGCTTAATGACAATATTACTAACTTTTATCACAAAACACGTGAATTTTTAAAATTGCTAATAATATTTAAAATATTAAAATATCATTAACATTTTTTAATATTACAAAAAATAGTTTAAAATAAAACTAGAAGATAGGAGTCATACATGGTAGATATTGAAAGATTAACAAATTATTCCCAAGAGATTTTAGCAGCAGCAGGCGCTTGTATGAACAAGTATAAAAATGCTCAAATACAACCTGAACATATTATGCTTGCTATGATTGAGGACAAAGGTGCTGTAAGAGATTATCTCAATGAATTAAAATTGTTAAATGAAGATTTTATAAAAGCTATTGTTTTTCAAATATCTAAATTCCCAACTCTTTCAATACCGCCTACATCAAATGAAATATATTTATCTGACGACACAAAAAAGCTTTTGACAATTGCAGATAAAATTTCACAAGATTTAAAAGATGAGTATATAAGTGTTGAGGTTATATTGCTATCTATGACTCAATTGTCAGGCAGTGAAATTCAAAAATTACTTACTGCGTATGATGTTACAGATAAGCAAATTTTAAAAGTTATGAAAAAAATAAGAGGAAATAAAAAAGTGGATAGTAAAAATGCAGAAGAAAACATGCAAGCATTAGCTAAATTTTCAACAGATTTAACAGAACTTGCAAAAAAAGGTAAATTAGACCCCGTTGTAGGTCGTGATGAAGAAATAAGGCGTATTATTCAAGTTTTAAACAGAAGAACTAAAAACAACCCAGTTTTAATCGGTGAGCCGGGGGTCGGTAAAACTGCCGTTGTAGAAGGGCTTGCTCAGCGTATTATAAGAGGTGATGTTCCGGAAAGTTTAAAAGAAGTTAAATTATGTGCACTAGATTTAGGTGCGCTTGTTGCAGGCGCAAAATTCAGAGGTGAATTTGAAGAACGTCTTAAAGCAGTTTTGAAAGAAGTTGAAGATTCTGATGGACAAATCGTAATGTTTATTGACGAAATTCACACAATCATTGGGGCAGGTGCAACTGATGGCGCAATGGATGCAGGTAATCTGCTAAAACCAATGCTTGCCAGAGGTGTTCTAAGAACGATTGGTGCTACGACTATAAATGAATACAGAAAATATATCGAAAAAGATCCGGCTTTTGAACGTCGTTTTCAACCTATTTTGCTTGATGAACCGTCTGTTGAGGACACAATAAGTATTTTAAGAGGTTTAAAAGAAAAATATGAAGTTCACCACGGTGTTCGTATACTTGACAGTGCTTTGATTGCTGCAGCTAAAATGTCTGACAGATATATAACAGACAGATTTTTGCCTGATAAAGCGATTGATTTAATTGATGAAGCAGCGTCATCACTTCGTATTGAAATTGATTCTATGCCTGAAGAAATAGATAAAATGCTCAGACAAAAAATTCAATTAGAAATTGAAAGAGAAGCTCTGAAAAAAGAAACAAGTCCTGAGTCATTAGAAAAAATTGATAAGTTATCTTCCGAAATAAGTAATTTAGAAACGGAAATCAATAAACTAAAAGCACAATGGGAAAAAGAAAAACAATCAATTACAGGTGAAGCTGCAATAAAAGATGAAATAAATACAGTTAAAAACAAAATTGCTGAAGCTGAACGTAATACAGATTTGCAGACTGCTGCAGAACTAAAATACGGTAAGTTACTTGAACTTGAAAAACAATTACAATCTATTCAAGGCAAAGATAAGGCAAATAATCAACTTCTAAAAGAAGAAATTGATGAGGACGATATTGCTGAAATTGTTAGCAAATGGACAGGAATCCCTGTAAGCAAACTTGTTGAAAGTGAAATGGATAAACTTTTAAAAATGGAAGATTATCTGCATAAAAGACTTATTGGACAAGATGAAGCTGTTGAAACTGTTTCTGATGCTATAAGACGTGCAAGATCAGGTTTAAAAGATCCTAACCGTCCAATAGGTACATTTATATTCTTAGGTCCTACAGGTGTTGGTAAAACTGAACTTGCAAAGGCTCTTGCTGAATTTATGTTTAATGATGAAGATGCGCTCATAAGGATAGATATGAGCGAATATATGGAAAAACATAATGTTGCAAGATTAGTTGGTGCTCCTCCTGGATACGTTGGATACGAAGAAGGCGGACAATTAACCGAAGCGGTAAGGAGAAAACCTTATTCTGTAGTGCTCTTTGATGAAATAGAAAAAGCTCATCCTGACGTATTTAATATTATGCTCCAACTCTTTGATGACGGGCGTTTAACCGATTCTAAGGGCAGAACAGTTGATTTTAAAAATACGGTGATAATCATGACAAGTAATATAGGAAGTGACATAATCCTTGAAGATTCGCTTAATGCGGCCATTTCAGACGGCGGTTTCCAAGATACAAAAGAAAAAGTTATGACTATTATGCGTGAAAAATTTAAGCCTGAATTCTTAAATAGGGTTGATGAGACAATATTCTTCAAAGCCCTTAATTTAAGCCAATTATCAGCAATTGTAGATATTCAAATGAAGCATTTACAAGGCTTGTTGAAAGAACAAGAGCTTGATATAGAAGTGTCTGATGATGCTAAAGAGTTCCTTGCAACACGTGGTTTTAACCCTATATATGGTGCAAGACCGCTTAAACGTGTAATCAGGCAGCTTGTTGAAAATCCTTTGTCAAAAGAAATTTTGTCTAATAAATTTAATCATGGTGATAAAATTTTTGTTGACGTAAATAATGAAGATGAAATTATTTTTTCAAAAAAATAAAAAAAATATTTTTTAATTTTTAAAAATTTAATTAATAAATCCTAAAATATTATCAGTATATTACGAAACGATATATATTGATAATATTTTTTTGTTTTATGTAATTGTTATTGTAATATATCGAAACGATATATTGTGTAATTTTTCTTTACAATTTTGTTATAATTTAGCAATTATACTTTTTTAGATGTTTTATATAAGTGCATCGTGTAGTGTTTAGAAAGGATTAGTATTATGACATCAACTCCCCCAATTTGTTTTACCGGATCAGCAGGAACATTAAAATCAAGAAAATCTCATCGTCTGGATGTACATAAGCATGCTGATCAGTATTTGGCAGAATTAGAAGCTAAACAAGCATTAAAGAATTTGCCAAAAGCACAAAAACCAAGTTTTGTCTTAACTTATTTATCATATTTAGGAAAAGGTTTGGAAGCAATGTTTAAAGCGATAAACATCAGACCATAATTATTGTAAATAATTTGAATATACTAATAAAAACTTGTACGATATAAATATGTACAAGTTTTTACCTTTTATGACAAATGATTATTCAATAGGTTTATTTGATAGTGATGTAAATGATATTTATCATTCTGCATTTGGTGCTATTAGTGAAGCTTTTTATAAATTTGTGTACCCTGTGTCTGAAATATTAAGTGATTCAAATAAAATAAATGTTTTAGATATATGTTATGGGATTGGATATAATACAAAAGCTCTGATATCTGAAACTTTATCAAAAGATATTGTATTCAATATAGATTGCGTTGATATAAATAAAGAGCTTATTTATTTATCTCCGTTTATAAAAACAAAAGTCAGCTTATTCGACAGAATATTTAATAAAAATAAACTATACACCAATATATCAAATTATAAAGAAGCAAATAAAATTATTAAATTAAAAAACAACAGCAATTCTAATCTAAATATTCCAAATGAAGTTAATCTCATTTTACTAAAAAACATAATTGATAATTTTGGAACGGACTTTTTGGAGTCAGATCTAAAAAATATTATTACCGAAACAAAAAATTCTCCTTTTTTTGACAAAAATGTAATGGGATTGTTCGATTATTTAGCAAAAAAAGACATATATTTACACCAAAATAAAAATAAAACCGCCTTTGTACATAATATATATTATGAATATATATCGAAACGATACAAATTGTATAAAAAATATGCTTTTAATAACAAGTTTAATGTCAAATTCCACCCTACAGATGTGAGAAGCTTTATACAAAATACTCAAAACAAGTATGACATAATTTTTCTTGACGGCTTTACCCCAGCAAAATGCCCTTGTATTTGGTCTTATGAGTTTATTAAAGAGTTATATGAGCATTTGAGCAACAATGGCTCACTTGTTACATACAATACATCAGCAATAGTACATAATACTTTATGTAATGCAGGATTTTTGGTAGGAAATATTATTGAGAATAATAAAGTAATTGGCACGATTGCCTCTAATAATATTAATAATATAAAACACAACCTCTCAGATGCCCAAAAAGGGCTCTTAAAAACAAAGGCGGGTATAATGTATCACGATTGTAACTTATCTCTTGATAATGATACAATATACTCAAACAGACAAATTGAATTTGAAAATTCAAATCTAATGAGTTCTTCAAAGTATTTAAAAGGATTAAAAAATGAAATATGATTTAATTATTGTTGGCGGAGGAACAGCAGGTAGTGCTTGCGCATATACTGCAGGAAAACTTGGATTAAAAGTTTTGATAATTGAAAAAAACTCTTATCTCGGAGGTACAATGACATCAGGACTTGTTACTCCTGCGATGAATTCAGGAACAAATATAAAAATTAATAATTCTTTTTTTGAAATTCTTATGACTAAATTAAATAAAATGGGTGGGCAAATCACTTATAAAGACGGTAATACAGGCTGGTTTAATCCGGAACTTATGAAAATCGCTTTAGATAAACTAATGGAAGAAGCTGGTGTAGATGTCCTATTTAACACGGAAATAAACGAAATTATTAGAAACAAAGAAAAAATACTTGGTGTAACATTAAATATTAATAGTAAATATATCGAAACGATATATAGTGATAATAAATCTTTTAATAATAAAATGTTATTGAAATATATCGAAACGAGATATCTTGTAGATGGAACCGGAGATGCGAAAATTTTTGAAAAAATTAATTTAGAATTTTTAAATAATTTTGAAAATAAAAAAGAAAATAAATATCAACCTGCAAATTTAAGATTTATTATGTCTGGAATAGATTTAAAACAATTTTCAAGTTGGATAATGGAGTTAGACCCAAACAGAGATGTTACAACCGCATACACCATTGATGATGAGATCCACCTTTCTACAGCTTATACTTGGGATAAAAACGGGGTATGTAAGGCATTAGGGCCTATATTTAACAAGGGTATTGATGAAGGTTTGCTAAAAGATACTGATATCAACTATTTTCAGGTATTCACCATACCCGGAATGCATTCATCACTTGCATTTAATTGCCCTAGAATATTGGACGAATTTAACTCAGAAGATAAAAAAGCTTTATCAAAAGCCCTAAAGCAAGGCAGAGAGTGCATTTACAGAATTTCAAAATTTATGATAAAAGAATTTGCAGGGTTCAAAAAAGCATATATATCATCAATTGCAAATTCGCTTGGTGTAAGGGTCTCAAATCGAATCAAGGGTAAATATGTTTATACAATAGATGATTTACGATTAGGGAAAAAATTTGAAAACCCTGTTTTAATATCAAAATATCCCGTAGATGTACATTCTGACAAGGACACTGATTCTATACTTGAAAAGCAGGAAAAAGAATATATGTTGCCTGTTGAATCGCTTATGTCAGACAAATACGAGAATTTATTTGCAATTGGAAGATGTATCTCAGCAGACTTCCTGTCACAAGGCGCATTAAGAATTATTCCAAGTTGTTTTGCTATGGGTGAAGGACTTGCAAAGTATATAGCAAATATTAGTTAAACAGCATAATCGCTAAGCCTGCTATAATACTAACCGCAAGCAAAATTCCTATAATTTTAAGACTGTCTTTAATATCACTATTTCGTTTTAACAATACAATCAAACCAAGCCCTGCACCTGAAGAAAGTCCTGCGATGACAGATGCAAATGAAAGTACGCCGCTTATATAAAGCATAGTAAGTAAAACTGATACTGCACAATTAGGAATGAGCCCGATAAAGCTTGATATTATTGGTTGGAATATAGTGTTATTTAACAATATTTTATTTAATAAATCGTTTCCAAAAGCATCAAAACAATAATTAAGCCCTAATGAAATAACCAAAATCATAGCAAATATGTTGAAGGTGTGTTTTAACGGGTGAAAAAATAATTCACGTTTTCTGTGCTGTGTAACATGAATATGGTGCGAACAACATCCAACATCATCTAAATCATCTTCGTTCTCAGTATGATTATGAATTTCTTCTGACATTCTTAAACCACCTTGCGGATAAATGAGGTCAACAAGATAACCTGCAAACATTCCTAAACATATTTTTATTAACAATAAAGGTAATATTACATTAAATTGCTCAGGATGTGAAAGTAAGATAGGAATTGCCTCATCCGAGGTTGAAATATAGATTGCTATTAAAGTACCGCGTGTGATGACTTTATTTATATATAAAGGAGTTGCAACAACGGAAAAACCGCATTGAGGCAGTCCTGCCAAAACCGAACCGATAAGAGGTCCGAATTTTTTAGAATAAGAAGAAATATTTTTTAATTTGTGACTAAAATAATTCTCAAAAATTTCAATAAGTAAAAATATTATGAATAAAAAGGGTATCAAATGTACGCTGTCGCATATAGCATCAGCAACATATTCTTGTATAGGCAGTGATTCGATAAACGCATCAAACCCTCCAAACAACATATCATTCAGACTCTCAACCTTATTTAAAAAATTTATAAACATATAATCTCCTCTTTAATATAAATATAATATACTAAAAACAGAGAAAATATAATAAATTAAATGCCTAATTTTTGCCCGACACAGATAAAATGCGTTCTTTCATAAATTCTGCATAACTTGTTAATTCATTATCGAAGTTTTTTGCCTCTTTGACGAGATTTTCCAAATCAATTATTATACAGTCATTTTTTAATTCGTTAAACACGATACACCTCCCTTATTCACATCATGTATTACGAATCAACTTCCATGACTCTTTAGGATAAATGCTCTATTCTTAACAAAACTTTACATATTTCCACAAAAAACATATATTTTCATTCATATTTACCCCATATTTACCCCTTATTTACCACTTATTTACCCCCACCCTTTGACAGAAAAAAATGTTTAATATAATATTATATTGAGTCGAAATATTTGTATATTTCAAATAGTATTAGATAGGTTAATCGTTCATAAATACCATAGCAGGTTACGATTCCTTAAAAAGAAAGGACAATAAGATGTACGCAATAGTAGAAACAGGCGGAAAACAATACCAAGTTGAAGAAGGTCGCTATGTTGACGTTGAATTACTTGGCAGCGA
This sequence comes from uncultured bacterium, assembly GCA_900313115.1. Taxonomy (GTDB): domain Bacteria; phylum Cyanobacteriota; class Vampirovibrionia; order Gastranaerophilales; family Gastranaerophilaceae; genus UBA2883. The sequence continues at coordinate 2,235 of OMPX01000066.1, read as the reverse complement.
AGCAGATTCAAAAGTTGTTTTTGATAAAGTCGTTATGATTGTTAACGGTAAAAAATCTAAAGTTGGACAACCTTATGTTGCAAATGCAAAGGTTGAAGGCGTTGTTATGAAAAACGATAAGGCTAAAAAAGTTATCGTTTACAATCAAAGACCTAAAAAAGGCTACAGAGTAAAACGTGGTCACAGACAAGAATTTTGCAGAGTTATGATTAACAAAATCAGAACTACAGCATCAAAAAAAGCAGCAGAAGCTGCTGAATCAGCTGAATAATAGATTACAAAAACAATTATAAGGAGAATAAAAAATGGCACATAAGAAAGGTATGGGTTCCACCCGTAACGGTCGTGATTCGGAAGCGAAGCGCTTAGGCGTTAAAAAATACGGTGGAGAAATGGTTAAAGCCGGAAATATATTAGTTAGACAAAGAGGTACTAAGGTTCATCCTGGAAACAATGTTGGTATTGGTTCTGATGATACTTTATATGCTTTAATTGACGGTCAGGTTAAATTTGAAGCACATAGACGCGACAGAAAACAAGTTAGCGTTTATGCCGTATAGTAATAACTACTAATAAATTAAGATTACAAAAAGCACCCGTTTGGGTGCTTTTTAATATTTAGGAAAATATTTTACGTAAATTTGCCACTATGCATTGAATGTTTTGAATGAGTTATCAATGTTTTTACTCATAACCTTTTTAACTGCTTCTAATTCAGTTTGGATTGCTGAGTGTTGAGTATCAAGAGTAGACAATCTCAATTCAAGGCTCTTGTCTTGAGCTTGTAAAATCTTGATATTAGCATTGATTTCATTTTGTCTTTGGTCATATACATATTGATTGTATTCATATTGGTTATATGCATCATCGTATGCTGCGTTATCTGTTTCAGTAGTTGCAGTCATTGTATATGTATGACCTTCTTCATCAGTTACAGTAGAGATTCTGCCTTGAGCATCAAATTCGATTGTTGCATTTGACATTGTATTTTCTTTTGTTACATTGATTGTCGCAACTGCGGATGTTTTGATTGTTCTTGTTTCGTTGTTTAAGTTACCTTCAACATCCTCACGTTTTACAAATCTGATACCTGACGTAGATTCATATTGATAGTAGTCATTTATATTTAAGTCAGCACTTTCAAATGCATCAGCGTATTGAGGATCAACTACTGTAAAGTTGCTTTGGTTTGACGCTTTGTATGAATAAGCCATTTGCTTTGCATTTTCACTTTCAGATTCAGTTATTTTATAAATTTGATCTTTGTTTTGATGGCTTTCAAATGTTGTTTGATTTGGAATTTGAGCATATGAAATTGCATATCTGCTAACTTGTGCTTCAGTATTATCGGTTTCAGGCACATATATCTTAGTTTTCTTTAATAAGTCAGGGTTATTTTTTATATTATCTTCATATTCTTCTTTTGTTATTTGATATCCATTTGGACCTATTATAATAGCATTTGTTGCATTAGCATCATTGCTTTGTATATAAAGTGGAGAATGCCCGTCTTTATATTTTCCATCATCATCTTTTGGAGCATTTGCTCTAATTTTTGATGCTTCATCAGCATTACTTACTCTATTCATTGTTGCTAAGTAATAATTACTTGTTTCGGTAACATCATCTGGGTTATAACTACCAGTTGCCTGCGCTACAATACTCTTTGTATTTTTCGCACTTGCTGAAGTTTTGTATGATTCATTTTCTGCAATACCAATAGTTGCTAAAGTTGTTGTATAAGAAACTAAGTAAGATGTATTACCGTCTTTGTCAACTTTTGGTAATGCTTCTTTAACGGTTGCTTCATTCCCACCAATAGTGAATGTATAAACAATCTTTGTATAATCGTTTGTTGAAGGAGGTACAGGTACGCTCATTTCTAACAAACTGTTATAGTAGTTTGAAGATTCATTAGACAACGTTGTACGTTGTTGGTTAATTTGTTGACCTTCGTATTCTAAATTTGATTGTCTTGCGGTTAAGCTTAGTAATCTAGCTTGAGAAGCTGAGAGACCCATAATTTTTCTCCTTTATAATTTTCCTATACTTTTTATTACGGCACAATTCAAAAAAACTTTAATATTTTATTTAAGTTTGTTACATTTCGTTACAATAAACTATAAAGTGATTAAGTGACTAGGTCATTAAGTGACTAAGTAAATTATTCTTAGTCACTTAGTCACGATTCACTTAGTCACTGTTTAGCAAACTTCGTTTGCTAAACTATAATTT
>OMPX01000012.1 GCA_900313115.1 uncultured bacterium | reverse complement strand
CGAAGATCTTGTTTTCAGGAACTTCGTCTTCCGGCAGTAAATCATAATATCAACAACTAACTATAAGCGTCTTATGGTTTTATAAGACGCTTTTTTCCTTTTATAAATAAATAATATGATGAAATACTTAAAAAAAGATTCTCTCACCACAAAAGATACAATAAATGAATGATACTCATTTTATCACGAACACTGATTGTATAGATTCTACTACAATTACAGAAACAATAATTAAACGCCTTGCGAAAGCGAGGCGTTTTAATATTATTTTTTTTGTCATTTGCAGCAGGGTAGGCATATCTCAACGACCGCACAAAATAAATCTTTTGTGCGGTGTGGGGCAGTCAATTCTGCCATATTGCGTATATAATCACATAAATCACAGTTTTCTTTTCGAAAACTGTGATTAAATGCTCACTATATTCAATTGTATCTATCTTTGTAGAATTACTATAAAAAAATAAAATCCACATTAGTATATTTAATGTGGATTTATTCCGATTTGAATATAGTTTATCCTTCATTTTTAAAATGCATATTTGTCTCGTGTATTGAATTAATGATTTCTGTTAAACAATCAATTGTATCCTATGCCACTTATTAAAATCAGTCTATTATATACATACTACAATTATCAAATGATGATCCGCCTAAAATATGCTCTGAAACCTCAAATTCAATTTTATTGCAAAGATCTATTGGTGAAATGTCTGGAAAATTATCCTGTATATATTCTTTTGTTACTCTGTGTATCATTTCATATGGTATCCCCTTTTCTTGAAGATACTTCTTTAATGCCAATACTGGTTCATCAGACTCAATTACTTCCATTTTATGTATATTAAATCGATTCAACGGTTTTACAACATATTCTTTCATTTTTACCTCCAATATCTTCATTGTTTTATTTATCAATTATAAACCTTATCCTCTACCCTTTTATTATATCCCATTTCTTTTTCAAAAAATACATAAGCGTCAAAATTATCAGGCAATAAGTATAATTTGATTAATATAGTATTTTGCCACATCTCCTTTTTTGATATAATAAAACTATAGATTTAATTGAAAACTGGAGTTAATTAAGGAGGATGATGTTTTATGAAAATTATCAACTTAACACCACACGCTATCACCTTTATTGTGCGTGGAAACGAAAGCCTTATTATTGAACCGTCAGGTAAGGTCGCAAGGGTTTCGTTTGAGGCTAAGCAGATCAATACCATAGATGGCATACCTGTTATGCAGAATGTATATGGCGATATAGTTGATCTGCCATCCCCGCAGGAGAACACTATATACCTCGTATCTTCTATCGTTGCATCTCGCTGCACGAACAGAGACGACGTATATATTCCAAATGATTCGATCAGAGATGGCCAAGGCAGAATCATTGGGTGTCAATCTCTTGCGAGAGTGTAGCATCCTCCCGTTGCCCGTTTTGTGCGGGCATTTTTTTATTTGAAATAAACTTTAGATGCGTTAAAAGTGAATTTTGATTTAAGACTACCCTACTTTATCATATATTTTGAAAAACGAAATACAATTTTATATTAAATACTTTTTATTGGCTCCCATTTTTCGATATAATAAAAGTATGGGATTAATTGAAAACTGGAGTCAATTAAGGAGGACATTATTATGAATGAAAGAATTAAAGAAATTGCAGGAAAACTTATTGATGATTGCATCATCTTTAAAGTGTGGCATAACGGCAAGGATAATCTGTGCATCGAAGAGGAAGAATTTCATCTTCCTAACGAAGTTAGGTCCAAATTTTTCAGTAGTGACTTAGGTGCTGCTGAAGGTCAAATTCTGTATTATAACGACAGAATTGAAATCGTCCTAAATTTCTGGACATATTTCAACGATGAGCCATACTGTGATGATAGCTTAAATCCTATCATCAAAACCATAAAGCTCGCAACCGTTGAGACTTTTGATGAAGCTCAGCGTATAAAAAACGAACTGAAAGCAAAAGGAGTTCCGTCGGTATATCCTGACTGGAAGAGTCGGATCGGTTCGGAATTCGATAAACAAATAGGAGGTGTCCTCTAAATTATAAGCCGTCATAAGACGGCTTTTTTGTTGTTTAAAAATATCGTATACAATAATTATACAGATAGAAATGATAACTGGAGTGTAAAAATGGGAGGATACTATGAAAGAATTAACGATCAAATGCAAGAAAATCAATGGAGCGAATAGGATATACACTGAAACAGGAAAATATACCGTAGTATTCACCGGTGTAATTCCAACTGGTATCAACCAATTCGAGCGAATCAGATTCGTTGTCACAAATGTTGGATATACTGATAAATATCTTGATGCATATTTTTATGCTTGGACATACATCAATTATGTCTATAACGGGTATCTGTTTGACACACACTTAGAATCACAAACAGGACCAAAAATAAAAGCAGGATGATATCTTCCCTTTCCCCGCGATTCATTTGCGGGGTTTTATTTTTTGCCTTCATTTTATCTTATTTCTTATTTTTTATCTATACGGGTTTTCTAATACAATCTAAATAGTATTAGGATTGATAACTGGAGGATTAAAAATGAGGTCGGCATTTTAATTCAAAAGTGATTCCTCCTAATTTTATATAGATATTCGAAAGCGTCGAGTGACGCAACTTGTATGTATATTAAGGGAGGAATTATTATGGCAAAGAACAACAAAAATTATAATGGATTTGAACGAGACAACTTTCCATCTCCGCACTATTTTAATAGGCGGCACAAAGATGAGGATAT
>OMPX01000029.1 GCA_900313115.1 uncultured bacterium | reverse complement strand
TCTGTTATTATTTGGGGTGGGCTTCTTACCCAGTGGGTTCTACCCCTCCATCCCAAAACAATACTTAATTGTTTTGGGTGGAGTCCTTCACCTTCTCCGAATTTAAAAGAGTTTTAGTAAAATCGCTAAAACTCTTTTTTAATATCTATTATTAAAATGCTCACAAAATTTTGTAATTTTTATATTAGTCTAAGTTAAGTAATTTATGTATATCGTTAAGACTTTCTTCAACGTTATTAACTTCGATTTCTGCATCATACTCTTTTGCGCGGTTAATTTCATATTCTGCTCTTTGTAATCTTGTCTTGATTGATTCAGCCGTTTCACTTCCACGTTTGTTTAATCTTGATTCCAAAACTTTTAACGGTTCTTTTGAAGGAGGTCTGAAAAATATGCTTACAACATTGATTTGAGGATCATTTTTTAAATTATCTCTGATATTTTTTGCTCCATCTACGTCAACGATTGCTAATGCCGGTTTTTCGCCATTCAAGGCATTCTTTATTGTTTCTTTTTTTGTACCGTAATATTTTCCGGAAAAACCTTCTATATATTCTACAAACTCATTATTTTTTATACCTTCTTTAAACTTATCTACAGTCGTAAAGAAATAACTTTTTCCGTCTACTTCACCTGCTCTTTTTGGTCTTGTTGTATGGGTAACTATTTTATTAAATTTATTCATTATCTGATTCATTATGCTATCTTTACCGACTCCTGACGGACCTGATACCAACAACAAGTATTTGTTATCTTTAAGCGTTTTTGATGCGATATCGTTTCTAACTATTTTTTTAAACGAAATATTTTTATCTCTATTGTTATAATTATTGTTGAACATATTAACTTGCATATTAATACTCCTGTAATTTTATGTTTTATTACATAAAATCTCTAAAGATAAAATTTGCTATTTACTAAAAAAAATAATAGATTAATATAATCAGATAGCAAAATATACTAAATACTCGTATTTTTATAATGATTATTTATGCAATCAAGTATTAATTCAGCATAGTTTTCATGCATCCCATAGAAAATATGACTTGCGTTTTTAACCTCAATGACTTGATTTTTATCAGGTTGTCTTGTCCAGTTATTCAATTGTTCCATGAACTTCTTAGGGTTTCTGCCTGTTACTGAATCTTTTGAACAAATGATAAATGAGCCGTTTGGCTTTATATTGTACAAGGATTTTGTTTCACCTTTTTTGCTCAATACAGGACAATTTTTAAGATTTTCTGCGTTATGGAAACCTAAAACAGTGTTTGCAGTCATTGGAGAAAAACCTCCAAACATAAATGGCAATATATCATTTCCATTACCGTTATCCACCCAATCTTTCGCAGTTTTATAGCATTCATCAATATTTGGCATAACTTTCCACCAATGCATTATATCTATCGGACAAGAAACTATGAAATAATTTACAAAATCGTCAGGAGTATTTCCCAAATAATGAATAATTTTATTAGAACCAAGAGAGTGTCCTGCAAGTATTATATTTTTATATCCTTGTTCTTTTGCATACAAAACGTAGCTTTCAACATCTTCATAAACCATATTAAAATCATCATTAAAAACACCTGCGTGACGTTGTTTTCCAATAGAAAAATCAGTATATACAAAGCAAGAAAAAGAATCATGAGCGTGTCCAATGATTGTGGTTATGCCGTTTTTGCTTAAAAGTTTGCCTGTTGAATCAAGAAGGTCATTTTGAAAAACATTAGAGCATATCCCCGTAAGCATTATAAGTACAGTATCTTTGTTTCCTGCCTCATATATTGCTCCCCTCAGCTCAAGTCCTCTCTTCGTCCTTACTTTTAATATATCCATAAATATAACCCCATACAATGTATAAGGTTATATTATCACAAAATTAGTATGATTTTAATTTAGAACTCTAATATTTCATCATCTTCAGGAATGACGACATTGCCAAGATTTAACTTTTTGATATCATCTCTGGTTACGGTCAGATGACTTACGGTATCCATGTGACTTGCTACTATAATAGAATGTTTTGCATAATTTGATATTGATTTAACATCATCAATATCCATGATAAGTCTTTCTCCATCACCAACTAACACAGTAGCACCACATGAATTTATTACTATTACATCAGGATTATATTTATCTATTGCATTCTTTGGTTCATCACACCAGATTGTATCACCGGCAACATACAAAGTTTTTTCTCCTGCACTCTTGAAGACAACTCCGCTTGCATCATAAGGCATACCCATTTGTTCACACATAGGCTTAACAATTTCACGTCTTCCGTGCTGACATTGAGTTTTGAATAATTTAATATTTTCAAAATCTGTACCTTCGGAAGATAAAATTCTAATGTCTTTAAACCCAAAGTTTTTTATAATATTTAAGTCTGTTTCATTCTGAACAAAAAATGGTATATTTTTATCCAAGGCTTCTACTGCAAATTCATCAAAATGATCAGGATGAAAATGAGTCAATATTATAGCATCTGGTGATAAATTCTTTGTGTCAAAGCTTTTGGGCAAATCAACTCGTGGTTGTCTTATATTTGAGTTAACCGCACCTTCAAATCCCGGCATAAAATCTTTTGGCATAAGCCATGGATCTATAATAAATCGTTTATTGTTATATGTAACTATTATAGTTGCATTTCTAATTTGATGTATTTTCATTGTTTTAATCCTCATATTTATTATATACTTTAGATTTAATAAAGCTTTTGTAAAATATCTTTACAAATGTGTTCATTTAAGCAATTTTTATTAATTATAGGTTTTATACAAGTACGTGTCAATCAAATTATGAAAGTGAGTGTGTCTTATGATTATTAATTCTACCCCGACCCCCGCAACAAGTTATGTAAAAAATACCACAATGTTTACTTCTACAAAATGTCAAACTGACAATTCTGAAAAAAAATCAAATTCTTTGAGAAATGCTCTTATGGGATTAGCCTTGCTTGGAGCTACATTGGTTCCAACATCCTGTAGTACAGATAGTTTTGATGATATGGACTCAGATTTAAAAAAAGAATTAGTAGCAAATAATGCAATTAGTGAAGATTGTTTGGATGAACAAGAGGGTATTAATGCAAAAGCTAATTTTATTTTCCATCAATTAGGATTAATTGACGAGGATAAGAGAATTGCAGATATTTCAGAATTATCCTTTACTGATGGAAAAGGTGAAAAATATGTTTTCAACCATGTTGGTGAAGGTCAATATGGACCTGAGTTTGCAGGAACTGCTGAAGGATCTGACGGAATTAAACGTCACGCAAAACTTAGAATTTTCCAAGGCAATGAATTGGTTGATAATAATGTATGCTTAAGTACGTGGCATAATGGTGTTCACAACGATGCATATATAAAACAAGTCGGTTGGAAATATGTAGACGGCAAACCTGAAGCTGTTTTCCATGAATTTAGAACAGCAGTAAATTCTCCGGAACGTGGTAAATATGGAGAATATGTATACAACAAAGATAATGAGTTTGAAATAGTAAAAACTGCTGATGGATTTATTTCTCAGTCAATTCCGGGACGAAATCCAGGCACTCCAAATGAGTATTTTTATAATTTCAATGTGAAATATAAAACTGGAGATGAGCAGGAAGAATCCATTGTATCAGTAGTTAATCCAAATGATATTTCGACATCGGTTACTTATAACTATCAACCTTAACTTTAATAAATAAATAAATAAATAAATGAATAAAAAGCAGAACAATCCGTTCTGCTTTTTGTATTGATATAATATTATTTACCCCAATTACCCCTGTTCAAACATATCTTTACTTACGTGGCAAAGAGGGCATTCAAAATCATCAGGTAAATCTTCAAATTTTGTTCCCGGTGCAATTCCTTCTTCAGGGCATCCTTTTTCTTCATCGTATTCCCAATTGCATACTGTGCAAACATATACTGCCATAATAGTCTCCTTTCTTCCTAAACAATGTAATTATACATTATTAAAGTATTTATTGTATAGACTAATCGGATATTTATTTACAATAATTATATAAAAGTAAATAACAGAGATGCAATAAAACCTGCAACTATACAATAATATGCAAATACTCTAAGAGAATATTTCCCTAAAAATTCAAGAAAATATTTGATACATATATAACCTACAATAGCAGATACAACCGTGCCGATTAGAATATATAACCAATTATATGACAACAATTCTGTCATATTAACCTCTTTTAGCGGATAAACAACTGACGCTCCCAATATAATAGGAATACTCAGCAAGAAAGAATATCTTGCGCACGCCACACGTTCTGTTTTTGAGAACATGCCTGAAGCAATAGTCCACCCTGATCTTGAAAACCCCGGAAGTGCTGCAAGACCTTGTGCAATTGACATAATAATTGCAGTTTTTAGAGATACTTTGTCAGATTTATCTTTTATAGAGTCAGAGAATTTTTCCGCACCCCACAGGTATCCGCCTGTAACCATTAGCAGAACACCGACTACTGCTGGTGATTCCATTAATCTTTCTGCTGAATCTTTAAATATCATCGCAACAAAAACTGTAATAATTGTACCTAATATAATATATAAGCCTAGTTTTGTATTGTAATCGCTATAATCTTTTGTTTTTATGCCTTTTATAAGAGCATTCCAAATTTCAACAACTTCCCTCCAAAAGAAAATAAACACCGCAACTAATGTTCCTATGTGCAGCATCATACTCAATACTGTGTCATAACTTGATTCTTCGGGAATAGGATTGCCAGAAATTATTTGAATTAAATGAGAAGTAAACACAAGGTGTCCGGAGCTTGATATCGGTAAAAATTCACTCAAGCCTTGTACTATGCCCATTACTATAACTTTTATCAATCCTAACATTTTGCTCTCCTATCGTTTCAAGATTATGCTTCGTAATAACTTGCACACGAAGTTGATGTTTCCCAAACAGATATCTTATTGATTTGCGGGATTTGTTCTTTCATTTTTTCATAGATATATTTTGCCAATGTTTCACTGCTTGGACTTATCCCTTTAAAATCGGGTAATTCATTGATATCTTTATGGTCTAATAAATCTAAAACGGTTTTCAGATGTTTTTTTAATACTTTAAAATCAATAAGAATATTGCTTTTATCCAATTGTGTACCTTGAACGTATGCTTCAACAAGCCAATTGTGTCCGTGTTGGTTTTCACATTCGCCTTCATAATTCAATAAATGATGTGCTGCTGAAAAATACATTTGGGTTTTTATTTCGTACATTATTACCTCCAAGCTAATTGTATATATAATATTTTACAATAAAAACACTAAACCTTATAAAACTTTAAAAATTACCATAGTGTATATTATTAAAAAGTTTAAATTTATGCTATTCTATATCTATGAAGAGCTCGATTAAAATTATCACAATCATAATTTTTATTATTATTTTTATGGCATTGTGTCTGAATAAAGATAGCGGTTTATCAAATTACACTTTAAACAGTGATTTGATTAAACCAAATCCTGATGCTGTTCAACTTGATTTAAATTATCCTGTTCCAAAAACAAAAACCATTGATGGAACAGATTATTTGCAATCACAACTTCCTGTCGGTAAATTTGGAGGAGAATTGATTTCTTCAACCATAGGAGAAGGTCCTAAAACTTTTAATCCGTATACATCTACTGATGCAACTTCTTCAACTATGGCAGATATTATGTATGATGGTCTGTTTACAACAAATCCTATGACAGGCGAAGTTATACCAAAATTAGCAAAATCTATAGAAATTAAAGGTAATAAATATATTATTCATTTAAGAAAAGGTGTAAAATGGTCTGATGGCAAACCAATAACTGCTGATGATGTTATGTTTACTTGGAAAGATATTATATTTGCAGGATTAGGCAATACATCAACTCGTGACGCAATGATGATATCAGGCGAATTGCCAAAGATTAGAAAAATAGATACGTATACGGTAGAGTTTGTTATAAAACAACAATTTGCACCATTTTTAAGAATGCTTAGTGCTCCTATTGCACCAAAACACTATTTTTCAAAAGATAAGGATTGGCAAAAGAATTTTGACAGATTTTTGGCGACAAATACAGACCCGAAATCAATCGTTACAAGCGGTGCATACAGACTTAAAGAATATATTCCGGCTCAAAGAGTTGTATTTGTGAAAAATCCTGACTACTACATGATTAACAAAAATAATGAAAAATTACCTTATATAAATAAAATTGTTTATCTTATAGTTGGGGATGTAAATAACCAAATTCTAAAATTTGAAGCAAACGAACTTGACGAAATATCTTTAAAAGGTGGCGATGTCGCAAGGTATAAGGCAAAAGAGAATAAATCTAATTATGTTATTTATAATCTTGGCGCAGATAACGGTACAATGTTTATAGCTATCAATTTAAATAACAGAAAAAATAAGAGTACAGGTAAATATTATGTAAATCCGGTGAAACAACGTTGGTTTTCTGATGTAAATTTCAGAAAAGCAATTGATTATGCAATTGACAGAAAAAGCATGGTGCAAAATATTGCAAACGGTATGGCAACACCTTTATACACAGCAGAAAGTCCGAACGGAATATACTACAACGAAAAATTAAAAGGTCATCCGAGAGATATAAACAAAGCAAAATCTCTATTGAAACAAAGCGGATACGTATTCAAAAATAGTAAATTATACGATAAATACGGCAACAGCGTAGAAGTAGATTTGTCGACAAATGCAGGAAATACAGAGCGTGAAGCACTTGGGGTAATGGTAAAACAAGACCTTTCAGATATTGGTATAAAGGTGAATTTTAAACCTATAGAATTTAATTCGCTTGTTAATAAAATAACAAATTCATTTGATTGGGATATGATTATTCTCGGTTTGACAGGTTCTCCTGTTGAGCCTCATAACGGTAAAAATGTATGGAATTCAAACGGGCCTCTGCATTTGTTTAATCAGAGAAAACCTGAAGATTCCGATAAAAATATTTACCCCTGGGAAAAAAGATTGGATGATATTTTTGAAAAAGCTGCTTTAAAATTAAAATTCAGCGAACGCAAGAAATATTATGATGAATATCAGCAAATTATATATGAGCAAGCTCCGATTGTATATTTATACTCCCCAATCAGAATATATGCAATCAGGCGCAAGATAAAAAATCTTTATCCGTCAACTTTATCAGGTTTAACATATAATATAGAAGAATTGTATATTGATGGAGGAAAACGGTAATGAAAATTTGGAAATTTATATTCAAACGTATCCTCCAGACTATACCGCTACTGGTAATAGTATCGTTGATAAGTTTCTTTATTATCAGATTATCGCCTGTTGATCCGTTAGCGGAGCTCAGGTTAAATCCTTCTATTTCACAAGAAACATTACAAAAAGAACAAAAAAGATTAGGTTTGGATAAACCGATTATTGTTCAATACGGGCTGTGGGCAAAGTCTTTTGTACAAGGCGATTTAGGGGTAACATCAGCAGGAGAAAAAGTATCGGTAAAACTTGCAGAAAGAATCCCAAACACGCTTATTCTCACTTTGATTGTAATATTTATGACGTGGTCTGTTGGTGTCCCATTGGGGATACTTGGGGCTATTTACAATAAGACCAAACTTGACAGGATTTTAACTATATTATCAAGTGTCGGAATGGCAATACCGTCATTTTTCTTTGCGATACTTCTTTTGATTTTTGCGGTTAAATCAGGTTGGTTTCCTGTTGGGGGACTTACAAGTTACAATTTTTCAGACTTGAATTTCTTCGGAAAGATATTTGATGTTTCAAAACACCTGATACTTCCTGTTACTGTCTTGTTTACTCTTTCTCTTGCAGGTTTGCAGCGCCAAATGAGAGCTAATATGCTTGAAGTTTTAGATAGTGATTATATAAAATTTGCAAGAGCAAAAGGATTAAGCGAAACAAAAATTATTTTTAAACACGCTTTAAGAAATGCAATCAATCCAATGATTACTTTGTTAGGATTTGAATTTGCGGGACTTTTAAGCGGTGCTGCATTAACCGAGTATGTATTTCAATATCCGGGGTTAGGTCGATTGATATTGGAAGCCGTTATGAAATCAGATATAAATCTTGTCATGGCATCACTAATGATAGGTTCAATAATGCTTGTTCTTGGGAACTTGCTTGCAGATATCCTGCTTATTATAACCGATCCGAGGGTTAGGGGGTAGGATAAATGATTAAAGAGATACTTAAAGATAAATTTGCAGGAGCTGCACTAATAATACTGATACTTATGTATATATGTATTGCGTGTGCAAACTTTATTGCACCATATTCAAAAGATTTTTCTGACAGAAATCAGGCTTATGCTCCGCCATCTCCTGTTTATACAATCACTCAGGATGGAAAACTCTCAATGCCATATACCTATAATTATGTAAGAGTATTTGAACCAAAATTGTATCAGAATGTTTATCAACTTGACAGAACACAAAAACACTATTTGAAACTCTTTGTAAGAGGTGAAAGTTATAAAATATTAGGCATTATTCCATGTTCAATTCATTTGTTTGGAACAGATGATGGGGGCAGATTTTATTTATTAGGTACTGATATAAACGGTCGTGATGTGTTTTCAAGACTGTTGTTTGGCGGCAGAATTTCGCTAACTATCGGATTTTTGGCATTGTTTATCTTATTCCCGATTGGTTTGTTATACGGCGGTATTTCAGGATACTTAGGCGGTTGGGTTGATATTATAATGATGAGATTTGCAGAAGCTGTTATGGCAATCCCAAGTTTTTATCTGCTTATAATTCTTGCATCAATACTTCCTGCTAATATGACAAGTATTCAGAGATTTACTCTTATTGTTGTTATACTTGCTTTGATTGGATGGGCAGGGTTTGCACGTGTAGTAAGAGGCATGGTGTTATCAATAAAGAATGAAGAATTTGTTCAGGCAGCAGAAACAATTGGGGCTTCAAAATTAAGAGTAATTATAAAACACATACTTCCTCAAACAACAAGTTACGTAATTATTGCAATGACCTTGAGTGTCCCTTCGTATATTCTTTCAGAGTCAGGTTTAAGCTTCTTGGGATTGGGTATTCAACAGCCTGATGCAAGTTGGGGGAACATGCTTAAAGAAGCTCAGGAATATATCAATATTTTATACAGACCTTGGCTTTTGACTCCGGGGGCATTAATATTTGTTGCTGTGCTTTGCTTTAACTTGATTGGTGACACGGTTAGAGATATTCTTGACCCGAAAAGCAGAGAATAATGCAGACTTAATAAAACTTTATTTATATTTATTTTTCATGTTTCCTTTTAGTATTAGTGATATAATTATCTTGATTGGGTTTCTCAATAGAATAGAGGTAAAAATGTCACATATAGTTATTGATGAAAGCAGATGCAAATCTTGTTTTATATGTGTAGGAACTTGTCCTAAGGGTTTAATAAAAAAGAGTAAAAAAGTTAGCAAATTGGGCGATAACTTAGTCGAATTTGTTGACGAGAACAAAGAGTGCCTTGGCTGCGCAATGTGTGCGACAAGATGTCCTGACATGGCAATAGTTGAAGTCCATAAGGGATAAGGGGTAAAGGGGTAAATATTAAGTGGTAAAGACCACAGTAGATAGATTAACCTTAATAAAATGTTATCAATAAGGTTTTAAATACAAAAGAGGAAATAAAATTGACAGAAAAACAATTATTAAAAGGGAATTATGCAATAGCAGAAGCAGCTGTGAAAGCAGGTTGCGAATGCTATTTCGGATATCCTATTACACCGCAGACAGAGATTGGCGAATATCTGAGTGAAAGAATGTATGAACTTGGAAGGGGTTATGTCTGCGCAGAAAGTGAACTTGCTGCAATAAATATGGTCATAGGTGCAACCTCAACAGGTGCAAGAGCAATGACTTCATCATCATCTTGCGCAGTTGCCCTTATGCAGGAAGGTTTATCTTATGCTTGTTCTGATGAATTACCTGTTGTTTTGGTGAATGTAATGAGAGCAGGTCCGGGGTTAGGTTATATATATCCTGCACAGGGAGATTATTTTCAGGCAGTATATGGCGGCGGAAACGGTGATTATAAACTTACGGTTCTTGCTCCTTCTACTGTTCAGGAATGTATTGATTTAACATACAGAGCATTCCACTTGGCGCACAAATACAGAAATCCGACCATGGTGTTAGCTGACGGTTTGCTTGGTCAAATGATGGAGCCTGCTGAGTTTGGCGAATATCCTTATCCTGAAATTGATAATTCATCTTGGGCATTGACAGGCGCTAAAGGTCGTCCGAACAGAAAAATATATTCTTGTGCAAGAGATGAAGATATTCATAATGAACACATAAAACATTTGTTCAGAAAATACGAACTTATTGCAAAAGAAGAAACTGATTGGGAAGAATTTAATACGGAAGATGCCGATGTTATTCTTGTTGCATTTGGCAGTATGACAAGAAACATTAAAGCTGCGATGAAAACTTTGAGAAATCAAGGTATAAAAGCAGGAGCTTTCAGACCAATTACCTTGTCACCATTCCCAAGTCAAAGACTAAGCGAACTTGCTGAAAAGTGTAAACAGTTCATAGTTGTTGAAATGAATATGGGACAGATGGTTCAGGATGTAAAATTGGCAATAAACGGCAAAGCAGAAGTAGATTTAATAAACAGACCTGTCGGACAATGGCTTAGTGTGGAAGAAATTACCGATGGGGTAAATAATATATTAAACAAAATACCGGCTAAGGTTGGTGTATAAAGAAAAGGATAAATATATGCAAGTTTTTAAAATACCTGATTCAATAATAGAAGGTTCAAAGTACACATTCTGTCCGGGATGTGATCACGGTATAGCTGTGAGATTAGTTGCAGAATTGCTTGATGAGTTGGGAATAAGAGAAAATACAATATTAGCAGCATCAATCGGTTGCTCAGTTTTCTTGTACGACTTTTTGAATGTTGACAGTATTGAAGCTCCTCACGGAAGAGCTATGGCAGAAGCAACAGGTGTAAAAAGAGCAAGACCTGACAAATTTGTATTTACTTATCAGGGAGATGGAGATTTTGCATCAATAGGGCTTGCAGAATCTACTCACGCTGCTATCAGAGCTGAAAATCTGTCAGGTATATGTATAAATAATACTACTTACGGAATGACAGGCGGACAACTCGGTCCAACAACTATTATCGGTCAGAAAACAACAACATCGCCTATGGGCAGATTTAAAGAAACTTATGGTTATCCGATAAGAATAGCAGAACACATTGCCTTATGCGAAGGAACTGCTTTTAGTGCGCGTGTTGCATTAGATTCCGTCGCACACATAAATCAGGCAAAGAAAGCATTGAGAAAAGCTTTTCAGGTTCAGCTTGACGGACTTGGTTATGGATTTGTGGAAATATTATCTACTTGTCCTACCAATTGGAAAATGACTCCCGATCAGGCACACGAAAGGGTTAGAACAGAAATGATTCCGGTATTTCCACTGGGAACATTTAAAGATGTAACAGAAGTAAGTGAATAGTGAATAGTGAATAGTTTTTATTTGGTATTCAGGTTCACCTCAAATAAGAGGTAAAGAAATGGAAAAAAATTATATAATAGCAGGTTTTGGAGGACAAGGCGTATTATTTGCAGGAAAAATTATTGCTAATGCGTTTATGGTTGCAGGTAAAAATGTAACGTGGTATCCTTGTTACGGCGCTGAAATGAGAGGCGGTACGGTTAATTGTGAAATTGTTGTTTCTGATGATGAAGTAAGCTCTGTTCATAAACAAGGCGTTGATTGTGTAATTGCTTTAAATCAGCTTTCTTTTGACAGATTTATCTCAAAAGTTAATAAAGGCGGAACAATTATTTGCAATTCATCACTTATAGAAGAAGCTAAGCCAAGAGCTGATATAAATTATATATTTGCACCAATGACAGATAAAGCTATTGAATTTGGCAATCACAAACTGGCAAACATGGTTTCATTAGGGGTACTTTCTGAAACAGAAAAAGAGCTGAATTTAGCAATTTTAGAAAAAGCTGTAGATATGGTTTTGCCTGAAGAAAGAAAACATTTACTTAAATCAAATGTTCAAGCGATTGAATTAGGCACATCAAAGCAGAGTAGTTTAGTATAATATTTGCTATATTTACACCTTATAATGGATTGTATTATTGTAAATATAGTGTATGCTAAGATATGTCAACTATAAGGAAAATATTTGTGAAAAGAGATGAAATTTTAAAAAAGCTTGAAGAAACTCAAGAGCAAATCAATAAATTCAAAAAACGACTAAAAACCTCTGACTTATGTGAGGACTTATATGATAACGCAATCTTGCAAAAGGCAATTTTGCTAAAAGAGTTAGAAGAATGTGACAAAAATCCTGTTGTTGAAACAATCAAAAAGGGTGTTAATAAATTATTGCCAAAACGTGAAAAAACTCTTATCTGTGATTATTTTAAGAGTTAACAGGTTTATGAAAATATTTTTTTCAAGAAAGAGACAATTTTGTTCTCTTTCTTGTCATTTTTAGAGGTAGTATCTACTATTACATTTTCGTATTCTTTTATTTTGTTATAGTCAACAAATCTGCCATTTAGCATTGTTGAAGTAACATTTCTTTTTTCTCCACTTTGCGAGTTGAATTGTATTATCATACTAAAGTATAAAATTATCAACCAAAAGTATAAAGTTTTAATCAATTTATTAAAGTTTTTCAAATTTGTGCCGTAAGTATAATCATAAGAACTAAAAAATAAAATTCAGAAGGTATACAACTATGACAGATGAAGAAAAAGGAGCTTCCCTCTTCGGCAGATCTATTGATTTAGTTGAGGGCGACCCATTAGAAGAGATTTTTGCACTTAACCTGGGCGATTTTATTTCTGAGAATTTAATTTCTAAGGATTTAGCTCAAAAAATTGGTAATAGCGAAAAGAATAAAACCATTAAATTGAAAAACCAATTAGAAGAATTGGTTTCCGTATATTCAATGAATAATACGTTATCCGTTATCGGTTTTAACTCAAAAGATGATTATATTGTCTATAACTCAATTGCAAAAACCATGACACAAATAGTAGAAAATGATAAGTGTTATGTGTATTTGACAAAAGAATTTGCTTGCGGTTTAGATAATGTAACAAGAGATATTGTTTTAGCAGGCGCATCTGACGATTTTGAAAAAGATGTATTCTCTCAAGATATTGGATTTAATCTTGATGAAGATAACGAACCTGTTGTACAGGCACTCAAAAATATACAAACTGTTCATGTTTCTAAAGACAAATTGAACGATATTAAAAAGTTTACCCGTCTTGGTGAAGATAATATTACCGAATACATTGCTGTTCCAATGCATAACAATGCCAATGTTGTCGGAATCTTTGTATTAGAAAGCACTTCAGAAAAACAAATCAAAAAAGATTTTATACAACTTATTGAAGCTATGGCTAAATTATTCGGTACATCAATTTCATTACAAAAAACAATAAACGAAACTAATGATTTGATAGATGATGATAATGCTGAGCTTGTTGACTTACAACATATGAGAGCTGAATTGACAGCTTTAATCGGTGATTTGGGCGATAATCAAGAAACCTTTATTAAAGCGCTGGCACACGCAGTAGATGTTAAAGGTCAATATAATGTTGCTCACTCAGAAAATACTGCAAACTTATCTAAGAAAATTGCAACAGAGTTGGGTCTGAACGAAAAAACAAAAGACCTTATCTATTATGCAGGTTTGTTATCAAATATCGGTAAAATCGCTCTTCCTGAAGAATTATTCTCTAACAGAGGAAAATTAAGTAAAGAAGATTGGGACAAATTAAAAACATATTCAAATATTGGTGTGAATATTCTTATGAAGATTAATTTCTTATCAGAGGTTGTTCCATATATTTGTTATCATAAAGAACGCTATGATGGTTCGGGTGAACCGGAAGGTTTGGCAAGAATGTCAATTCCATTAGGTTCAAGAATTATTGCAGTAGCTGACGCTTATTCTGCAATGACATCTGACAGAGCTTTCAGAAAAGCTATGACAAAAGAACAAGCTTTAAGCATAATGAAGCAGGAAGCAGGCGTAAAGTGGGATCCGATAATAATTGATGCGCTTTATGATGTTCTGAATAATGGCTAGAAACAAACATTCAAAATAAGAAAAGCCGATTATTAAATCGGCTTTTTGTTTTTATATGTTGGAGGCTAAAATTTTTATCGGTTTTAGCTATAAGCAGAATTTATCCTATTGTGAAGTTTTGCTAATGAAATCGTGCCGTAAACTCTTAATATTGTTGACTTTTTGTGAATAGAATACTAGAATTATAGAACAGTTTAAATGTGTTATATTGCATTCTGATTGCACAATACAATGAGTGCAAAATGGAGTTAAATTAGTTGGGGTTTTTATTATGGAATTAAGAAACAGTCGAATTTTATCATTAATGCAAGACAAAACTTCTGATTATGGAGAACGCATTGCCTTGGGTATTAAAGGTCTTTACGGATGGAGAGAAATTACGTACAAAGGGTTGAGTTTGTTAGCAGAAAAAACTGCAAGATACTTAATCGAAGATTTAGAATTTAAAAAAGGTGATGGAATAGCTATTCTGTCTGAATCAAAGCCTGAATATGGGGCTTGTGTATTTGCATCAATCTTAGCTGGTGGGACAACTATTCCTTTGGATATAAAATTATCTATTTATGAGTTGAAGTCTATTTTATCAGATTGTTTACCTACTGTTTTGTTTGTTTCACAACATTATCTGGATACTGCGTTAGAATTACAAAAAGAAATTGATTCAATAAAACATGTAATTTTGATGGATGAGCATATCAATAAAGATGGTTTAACTGATATTTACATGTTGCCTGAAATATTTACGGCTAAATGGAGACAAAGAAGCTCTAAATCAACAGCTTTGATTATTTACACATCAGGTACAACAGGTGCGCCAAAAGGGGTTGAAATATCGTTTAAGAATGTAAATGCTCAGTTAGAAGATTTAACAGATGCAATCAATGAAATATTGCCATCGGGTAAGAAAACAACAATGTTATCAATTTTGCCAATGAATCATTTATTTGAAATGACAGTTGGTTTTGGAATGTTTTTGAATTTTGGGCATACGGTTTATTATACAACAAGCCTTAAACCTAAAGATATTTTGGGCGTAATGAGAGAAAAACAAATAGAATTTATGCTTGTAGTTCCTGCTTTCTTAAAATTGTTAAAAGCAGGTGTTGAAAAACAAATTAATTCTTTGCCGATTATGACAAAGCTAATGTTTAAATTTATGTATCACTTAGCAAAATTTATTCCGTCATACGCAATTAAAAAAATGATGTTTAAAAAGATACACGACAGTTTCGGCGGAAAATTCTTCGGATGTATTGCAGGCGGTGCACCGCTTGATTTAGAGGTAGGAAGATTCTTCGAAAGAATCGGTATTAAAGTTTATCAAGGTTACGGTTTATCAGAAACAAGTCCTGTTGTATCTGTTAATACCGACAAACGTCATGAATTAGGTTCTGTTGGCCGTCCTTTAAAACATTTTGAAGCAAAAATCAATGAAGAAAACGGTGAATTATGGCTAAGAGGACCTTCCGTTATGAAAGGATATCATAATCAGCCTGAAATGACTGCAGAAATAATTGATGAGGATGGATGGCTGCATACAGGAGATATCGCAAGAATTGACAAAGACGGACATATCTTTATAACAGGTCGTATTAAGAACATGATTGTTCTTAACGGTGGTAAAAAAGTGTTCCCGGAAGAAGTTGAGGCTGTTATAGAAAAAAGTAATTATGTTGCAGAAGTTTGTGTTTTAGGAACATCAAGAACAGGCGGTTCAAAAGATGGTACAGAGGAAGTTACGGCGGTTATCGTTCCAAAATCTGATTTATATAACAGTTATTCAGAAGAAGATATTGAAAGAATGATTAAGCTTGATGTTAAATCATTCTCTGATCACTTGGCACAATATAAACGTCCGACAAATATAATTATTTCTAAAGACGAATTACCAAAAACTACGACAAGAAAAGTTAAACGTAAAGAGGTAAAGCAACTTATAGGAGTTTAATAAATAAAAAAAGGATACCAAATGGTATCCTTTTTTTATCGCCTATATTCTCTAATAATAAGCTTAATTTGTGATATAATGATTATCAAATGAAGATAGAGCATTCTCAAATATATTCTGAATTTGAAGCATATTTAAGGTCATCGTGTTCTTTTTGTGTAACAGGTTTGACTTCTTTTTTGCGTGTATTGTCTTTGAAAAAAATATTAGAAACATCAAAGAAAAAAGTTCTGTTCATAACTTCAACCGAACAGTACGCTCTCAGATATCAAAACGATTTAGATGCTTTGTTTGATATTAAGTCAGATATTTTTCCGTATCAGAACGTATCTGTTTATGAGGGTGTAAATATTAATAGATATGATTACGCAAAACAGATAAAAATATTGCAGGATAAACCAAATTTAATCATAGCGCCTGTAAAGTCATTGTTGGAAAAATTCCCTGATAAAAATTTTTTCAAAAAAAATACTTTATCTTTAAAAATCGGGGACGAAATATCTCAAAAAGAGATGCTTGATAAGCTTATGCAGCTTGGCTACAAAAGAGCGACTATGGTTAATGATATATCAGAATTTAGTATAAGAGGAGATATCACAGATATCTATACATTAGATGATAACCCCGTAAGAATTGAATTTTGGGGTGATGAGATTGTTGATATAAGATATTTTGACAGAGAAAACCAACGCTCGATAGAAAAAGTTAAATCTGTAAATATTTATCCTATGTATAAATTTGTGCTAAAAAAGGATGCGCCAAAAGATTTTCCTAAAGAGTTAACAGAGCAATTAAGTGAAGAAAAATATTTTGAAGGAATTGAAGTATATCAAAGTTATTTTAATGAAGAATTAGTAAGTTTACTTGAATATTTGAAAGATGAATATATTATTGTTTTTGATGAAAAATCAGAAATTTATACAAAATATCAGTTTATTGAAGAAGGATACGAGTCGCAATATCAGGAAAATTTAAAAACACAAATGATATATGAGCTGAAATGCAAAAATCATATATCATTTAATGAGTTTACAAATTCTATTGCATCTTTTATTAAAATCGGATTTAATAATTTTTTAGACAGCGAATTTGAAGAAATAGTTGATTTGAACGGACAAACCGTAAAATCATTCAATGCAAATATGGAAGATGTTGCAGACTATCTTTATGCACACAAAGATTATGAAATAGTTATTGCAACAAAATATCCGGAACGAATAAAAGAAATTCTGAATTGTTATGAAATCTTTGATGTTCAGTATGTTGATAACATATCAGCATCAGGTACAGTTGTCGATGATGCAAAATTTATTCTCTTAACAGATAAAGAACTGTTTAACAAAAGAAATAAAGATATCACTTCTTCAAAGCGCTCTTATCATAAAGAAAAAGCGGAATATATTGAGAGTATTAATGATATACAACCGGGGGAATACGTTGTTCATACAATTCACGGGGTCGGGATTTATCAGGGACTTACTCAGCAGGAACTTGACGGACAGCTAAAAGATTATTTAACCATTGAATATGCAAATAAAGACAAACTTCATATTCCTGCAGAGCAAATAAATCTTTTGTGCAGATACAGAGGTGCAGGTGCAGTCAGACCCAAATTGTCAAGAATGGGTGGCTCTGATTGGGAAAAGACTAAATCAAGGGTTAAAAAAGAGGTTGAAACGATTGCTTATGATTTGTTGAGATTATATGCAAAACGTAAGATGCAGCAGGGTATTCAATTTGAACCTGATACTTCTTGGCAGGTTGAAATGGAAGAAGCTTTTGAATATACAGAAACACCTGACCAAATGAAGGCAATTAATGAAGTTAAAGCTGACATGGAAAATACCACACCTATGGATAGATTAATCTGCGGGGATGTCGGGTTTGGTAAAACAGAAGTGGCAATGAGAGCTATATTTAAAGCGGTTGCCTCAGGTAAACAAGTAGCCTTGATTGCACCTACAACCATTCTTGCACTTCAGCATTATCAAACAATTTCTGAAAGATTTAAACCATATCAGATTGATGTAGAACTGCTTTGCCGTTTCCGTTCTTCAAAACAGCAGAAAGAAACAATAAAAAATATGGCAATAGGCAAATGTGAAGTTGTAATTGGAACTCATAGACTTTTACAAGACGGAATTGTATTTAAAGATTTGGGACTGTTGGTTATTGATGAAGAACATAGATTTGGTGTCAGACATAAAGAAAAACTGAAACAGTTTAGAGAAAATATAGATATTATAACAATGTCAGCAACTCCGATTCCTCGTACACTTTATATGTCATTATCAGGAATAAAAGACATGTCTGTAATAAATACACCACCAAAGAACAGATTGCCTGTTAAAACTTATGTAGGTAATTATGATGAAAAAGCCGTAAGGAATGCTATTGTTCATGAGCTTGACAGAGATGGTCAGGTTTTCTATTTGTATAACAGGGTAGAAACTATAGAGGAATTTAAACTAAAATTGCAGGAGCTTGTGCCTAATGCAAGAATTGGTGTCGGACACGGACAACTTTCAGAAAGTCAGTTAGAAGATGTTATTGTAGGTTTTGAACAACATGAATATGATATTTTATTGTGTACAACAATTATTGAAAACGGGCTTGATATTCCTAATGCAAATACAATGATTATCCATGATGCAGACAGGTTTGGGCTGGCGCAGTTGTACCAGTTAAGAGGTCGTGTAGGACGTTCAAACAGGCAGGCATATTGCTACTGTTTCTTTAAAAGCGGAAAAAATTTAACAAAAGAGGCTTATCAAAGACTAATGGCAATCAAAGAATTTTCATCACTTGGGAGTGGTTATCAAATAGCCATGAGAGATGTAGAAATTCGTGGGGTTGGAAATATCTTAGGAACAAAACAACATGGACACATGGTTAATGTTGGTTTTGATACATATTGTCAACTTTTAGATGAAACTGTTAAAGAATTACAGGGTGAAACTGTTGAAAAGAAAACTCCAACTATTGTTGATATTAACGTAACTGCATATATCCCTGATGATTGGGTAGGCTCAAAAGAACAAAAAATGATTGAATATAAACGTCTTGCTGATGTTCATAATGAAACAGAACTTGGTTATATTGAATCAGAGTGGAAAGACAGATTCTCAAAAATTCCTGAAGAAGTTTCTAATTTGATAAAACTTGTTCAAATCAGACTTGCAGGTACAAAAATAGGTATTACATCTATTAGAGAAACAATGGACAATATTAGAATTTATACGCCGTTCAGCAAGGCTGAGTGGAATATTCTTCAGTCTAAACTGCCTAGGGAAATAACAAGATATATTAAATATACTCCTGCGCCTAAATCAGTGACTGATGCAATGTCTATTTTATTGTTAAATAATTCCGTTATGAATTTTAATGAAATATTTAACATTCTTGTAGATTTGTTTTATGATATAGAAGAGATAAAAGTAAATATTACTCAGTCAAAAATTGAAAATAATAAGTTATAAATAAGAAGGGGACAAATTAATGAAAAAAGTTTTGGTAACACTAATGGCATCTGCCTTGATTTTTTCAGGTTGCGGATTTAAAGGCGGAACAATCATCAAAGTTAATAACAAAAGTATAACCAAGTCACAATTTGACGAAGCATATAAAAATGCTGCTAAAAATTCTCAATTAGCACAAATGGGAATAGAAATTCCTGAAAATGAAGACAATCTTATGTATCTAATGATTAAAGACAGAGTCGTAAACGAATTGATTGTAAAAGAATTGATTAATCAGGAAATGGATAAACGTCAAATTAAAGTATCAAAAGAAGATACCGAAAGAGAACGTCAAAGAATGATTGACAGAGTCGGTTCTAAAGAAAAATTTAATGAAATTCTTAAACAAAACGGTATTTCAAATTCAAAATTTGAAAAAGATTTAGAACAAGAAATTAAAATGAAAAAATTGGTTGATATAATTCACCCTGTAAGTATCTCAGATAATCAGGCAAAATCTTTTTACGACAAAAATGTTAATCAGTTCAAATATCCTGATAAAGTCAGAGCTTCTCATATTTTGATTTCTGCAAATCCAACCGAAATAAAAGAAGAATTAAGAAAGAAGAATTCTCCAATGTCTGAAATTGAGTTAAATAATCGAGTTCAGCAGATTATGAAAGAAAGATATGAAAAAGCTGTTGAAATCAAAAATCAAATAAAAGACCATCCTGAAAGTTTCGAAGCTATTGCAAGAGATGTTTCAGCAGATACGCTTTCCGCTAAAAATGGTGGAGATATCGGTTTCTTTGCCCAAAAAGATATGGTAAAACCATTTGCTGATGTGGCTTTTAAACAAAAACCAAATACAATCAGTGATATTGTTCAAACACCTTACGGTTTCCATATTATAAAAGTTACTGACAGAATGGCTGCAGGTCAACAACCTTATGTAAAGGTAAAAGAACAAATTAAAATGTATATGGCAGCTCAAGAACAAATCAAAGCTTTAGAAATGTTTTTAAGCAACTTGAAAGCGCATGCCGTAATTCAATATGTAAATTCATCTTATGATCCTATTCAGATAGAAACAAAAATGAAAAAATTGGCAGCTGAAAGAAAAAATCTTTTGAATAACCAAGCTCAAAAGACTGATAACAAACAAACAGCACCTGCAGGAAAATAGATGAAACAAAATTATCAAATATTAGAAAATGTAATTACTGCACAAGGAAATTTAGTTTCCTTGTGCGGTATTGCTTCTGATATAGCACAAACACTTGTAATTGGTGTTGTTCATGGAGATGAATATCAGGGTGAAAAACTAATCTATAAATACATTGATGAATTTGATAAGGCAGGAGTGCTATTCATTCCATGTTTAAATCCTGACGGAAGAGATTTAAACACAAGAACAAATTCTAACGGTGTTGATATCAACAGAAATTTTCCTACTAAAAATTGGGAATTAACAGAAAAAGATAATTATTATGGCGGAAGTGAGCCTGCAAGTGAAATCGAAACAAAATTTCTGGTTAAGATTATTGATAAATATAAGCCAAAAGCAATAATAACCTTGCATACACCATACAAAATTGTTAATTTTGACGGGCCTGCAAAAGATTTAGCTGAGATGATATCAGAGATAATTAAGTACCCTGTTGAGCCAAGTATAGGATATCCGACTCCGGGGAGTTTTGGAACTTATGCAGGTGTTGAAAGAAATATCCCTACAATTACACTTGAAATGGATGAAGAAGAAACTATTGAAAATCTTTATCAACCGATAAAGACGATATTTAATAGTTTGTAAGTCATGTGTTGGTAAGTTTTTAATACAATAATTTAAGCATGCCAGATGATTTTATTTGAAAATTTTATGTAATATTCTTGACTATGCTTGATATAACTGATAAAATAATATATTGTAAAGTTTTATGAATGGGGTAGCAAAAAAATCTAATTCGATGCTTTATATAAGAGGACGAAATAATAAGATGTATAAAAGAATACTAGAAAGTTAGGTTATTATGACAGAAATTAACAACAAACCTGAAATCAAAATTACACAGCCGGTAGCAAAGAATATTCAACCGGAAGTTAAATCTGAAAAAACAAAAACAGAGGATATTGCAAAAGATTATAAAGAAGCAGCTGATAACAAGGGTGCTGAAGCTGCAGGTAGAGCTATGGTTATGCTAAATAGCGTTAAAAAACCTGATAGTGTTGATAATATTGAAAATGATATTCAAAAAATTATCGCAAACCCAAAATTGGTTAATCAATCAGATGCTTTGTTTAATGCAGCAGAAAAAGCAGGACTTTCTTATCCTGTTGCAGCAAGTTTCGCAACTTCCGAGCTGGGCTAGTTGTAATACAGATTTTATGACGTTCAAATGAAAAACCGATGTAATTATCGGTTTTTCTTATTTTTGGGTTATTATATAATTATGTATAATATATGAGGAGCGGAATAAGATGAAAAAGGTTTTTACAATTGGTAGTGCAACTATGGATGTTTTTGTTGAGTGTGATGAAGCAAATATTGTTTCAGTTTGCTCAAAAAATAGAAATTCAGAATTTATGAGTTATCCATATGGTGCTAAAATTGACATGTCGAATTTTTCATCAAATCTAGGCGGTGGTGGTGTTAATACTGCTATGAATTTCGCAAATCTCGGTTATGATACATCTGCAATTTTTAAAATTGGCGATGATATTTATTCAAGTGGTATTTTGAAAGAGTTTAAAAAAACAAATGTTGATTTGAGCAATATAATTCAGGATAAAAATTTGTCAACAGGTTTTTCTATAATATTAGTAAGTTTTCAGGGCGACAGAACTGTTTTGGCAAACAGAGGTGCAAATGCTCTTATCACGGTTGATGATATAAATTGGGAAGCTTTAAAGGGAGCTGCTCTTTTGTATATTGCACCGTTGAATGGTGAGTCTAATAAGGTTTTAGAACCATTAGTGAAATATGCGAGGGAAAATGATATCAGAGTGTGTTTCAATGCCGGTTCAACAAGTCTTAAAAAAGGGTATGAGGATATTAAAAAGATTTTGCGCATTTCTGATGTTGTTGTGATGAATAAAGATGAAGCAAAAATGTGTACAGGTGTTGAAGTCAGACCGGACACTAAAACTGAACATTATTCAAAAGAAGTTATTCATCCTGATATTAAAAAGATGCTTGAATTGCTTAAAATTTCTGATTATCAAGTTATTGTTATTACCGATGGTAGTAAGGGCTCGTATGCATTTAACGGAAAGAAATATTATTTTTGTCCTACATATCCGTCTGAGGTGATTTCAACACTCGGTGCAGGTGATGCTTTTGCGTCTACTTTCTGTGCATCAATGGATAAAACTAATTTAGATATTGGTAAATCTCTTATGTGTGGTTCTGTTGCGTCTGCTTCTGTTATATCAAAATTTGGAGCAACTGAAGGTCTCATATCTTTTGAAGAAATAGAAAGACGTTTATCAGAAAATCCTGATTATAAATATATTGAGGTGTAGATGAAACTTTTAGATAAAATCGGGGTAATTTCGCCAAATGCCTTAAAACTTTTTGCGTCTTGCCCCGGAAAGTTTTATTACAGATATTGTGAACAAATTCCTATTCCATCTTTGGATAAAAATTTTATTACAGGTAAAAATATTCATGCTATTGCTTCATATATGTTAAAGGGTGTAGGTATTGAAATTTTTGAAAATGCTCTTACCGCTTATGAAAAAGAACTTTGGAATTTTTTAAAGAGTAATAAGTATTTTTCTTATGATATTGTCGGTATTGAAAAGAGTATATCTTGTAAAACAGGTGATTTTTGGATTGGCGGGCGTCTTGATGCCTTGGTAAAAAATGGAAATGATTACTATATATTAGATTATAAAACAGGCGGGTTAAAGGAGAACATGGTATTTGATTATCAGACTATGGTGTACTTGTGTGCTTGTGACAGTCTTATATCAGAATATGATAATCTTTCATTTGTGTATCTTGATTTAAAAAATAAAAAAGAAATAAAAATAGATTTTACCAATGAATTAAAAAATCAATATACAGACAAATTAAATAATATGTGCAAAAAGATTGAAGAATTTAATATTGATAATTTAAAAAAATGCGATAATAAAAAATGTGAGTATTTTAAGATATGCAAAAATTAGACATCTTTTTTCATCATATCCATAAACATATCGTATGCTTTTCTTGTTACCTCTTCAACTTTATTATTAAAAGTATTTTTCATCAATTTTAAAGGATTTTTTGTATTTGTATCTACCTTGTTTCGAGAAAAAAATCTTGAATTTGTAATTTCTTCTTCGACGGCATCATTTACTATTTCATTGAAGTTTTCATTATTTTTGCATTCTTCAAGAGGTTTTCCTTTCGTAATTTTAAAGAATGCTGCCATAAGCGATGTTCTGTGAGTGCCTGAGTTGCAATGAAACAATGCCATTCCGCCCTTTTCTCCATTTTCTTTGACAGCTTTTGATATAGTTTCATATTCTTCAAGAGTAGGATACATGTGTTCAATAAAACTGTATGGTTTTCTGATATATTCAATTCCTACAGCTTTACAGGCAAGGCGTTCTACCCATTTAAAACCTTTGAGTCCGTAGTGACGGAAGTCATAAATTTGGTTTATTCCTTCTTTTTTGAGTTGAAAAATATCACTAATATTCGGGTGTGGACCTCTTATAAGATAATTGTCTACGACTTTGTATTTCTTTGGCAAAGCTGTGTAAGATATATTATTATTTGTTGTATTATTTATGTACATAAAAATTACCGATTTTATATATTATAAAATCAGTAATTTTATTTTTTGCTATTAAAAAGGTGTTATATTCTTTTCATTTCTGAAATTTCAGGATTCAGAAGTCTTCTTCCTACAGATGCAAAATTTATTGAACATAGAATTTTGTCTCCGTAATTAATCATTTTTTCAACCACGCCTTCTCCAAATTCTTGGTGAAATACTCTATCGCCTTGTTGAAGAGCATCACTGTTAACTTTATCCTCTTCAGGAATTTCTGCCGAGTATTCAGGTACAGCAGGATTTGTATTTGCTCTCGTTTGTAGAGGTTCTACAGTTTTAGGTATAGTCGCATTTTGAATTTCTTCATCTTCCTGAGCTTGTGGTTCAGCGGCTTGTTGAACTATCGGTTCTTCTATGACTTCTTGAGGTTGTACAGTTTCGGATGTGGCTGGTTGTACATCTTCATTTAGGATTTCGATATCTTCATCAGGTTTTGATAATTCTTCTATCATATCAAGATCATCATCTGATAATTCTTCGTCATCATCTATTTCCTCAACTTCATTTAGAGCATTTTCTACTTCATTTACTTCTGCTATATCTTCTTGTATTTCTTCTGTAACTTGTTCCTGAACATCTTGAATTGCAGGAGTTTCTTCTATGACCGTTTCTTGAACATCTTGAACAACAGGAGCTTCATCTACGACTGTTTCTTGAACATCTTGAACGGCAGGAGTTTCTTCCACGACTGTTTCTTGAACATCTTGAACGGCAGGAGT
>OMPX01000048.1 GCA_900313115.1 uncultured bacterium | reverse complement strand
AGGAGATATAATATGTATTGTCAGAAGTGTGGAAAAGAAATTGATGATGAAGCGGTAATTTGTGTGCATTGTGGCTGTCAGGTAAAAGGAATTATACCTTTATCAGGCAAAAGCTGGGTAATAACTTTGTTATTGTGTATATTTTGCGGCGGGGTATCTGCTCACAGATTTTATACAGGTTATATAGGTATTGGTATTTTACAAATTATTACTTTTGGCGGTTTTGGAATTTGGTGGCTGATTGATTTAATTATGATTTTATGTCGTTCATACAAAACATCAAAAGGCGAAGATTTAGTGTAGGGGTAAGTTATTTTTTATCTGCAATAAAAAATTTATAAATTTCAACATCCAAAGCACGGGCAATTAAGTCTAATCTTTTTATACTTGGTGTTTTTTTACCTCTTTCCAGTTCGGAAATATAATCTGTTGATACACCGCTCAATTCACCAAGTTTTTCTTGAGTTAAGCCTTTTAAATTTCTATAATATTTTATATTATACTTTATTATTTCACTCGTGCTATTTGCCATACAAATATTTTATTGTTATAATCTTTATTAATTAACAGGCATATAGCACGGAAAAGAATTATTATGAACAAGTTTAAAAAAAGAATACTTATTGATTTAGATGGAGTCTTGAACAAATATAATGGGAATTATGACGAAAATAATATCCCTGAAATAAAAGATGGTGCAATCGAATTTTTACAAAATTTAAGTGAAAATGCTGAATTATACTTGTTTACAACCAGAAATATCTTATTATCTGAAAAATGGTTAATTGAAAACAAAATAGATAAATATTTTAAAGATATTACAAATGTTAAAATACCTGCATTTTTATACATTGATGACAGATGTATTTGTTTTAGAGGTAATTATAAAAATATTTTGTCTGAAATTGAAAAATTTCAAGTATATTGGAAATAATATTATTCTTTATTTTCTTTTTTTCTTTTTAATTTTTTAAGGTGTTGTTCAAATTGTCTGTACCAAACAAGTTTTTGTTTGAACAAAGTTTCATATCCGTCAAATTGTGCATTTGAAACATCAAGATTTTGTTTATCACAAAGTTCTTCTAATTTTTTTGCTAAAAATTCGGAATATTCTTTTCTGTCAATTTTAAAATCTGTAAGTTGAATATTTTCTCCAAATTCAACCCAAACCTCAGGTCTGTTATCTCTAAGGAAATAATAATTTACTGCTAGAGGAATTATATTAACTTTTCCATATTCTTTTGCACCTTTTTGAGCAATATAACTAAGACCTGATTGAAATTCTATCGGTCTGTGATTTGGAGGATTAATTATACCCTGAGGAAATATATATAAAACACTTTTTGGGTCTTTCAAAACACGAACAGAGTATTTTAAAGATTCCATTGCTGATTGGGGAGATTTTTTATTTACACTATATCCTCCGCCACGTCTGATTAAAGGAAATCTGTTTAATTCCTCTATCATAATTCTTATTTCTTTGTTGCAAATTCTTCTGCATACGTTGTAGGCAACAATTCCATCCCACCAATTTGTATGTGGTGCATATATTATTGTTGGATATTTATCATCTCTGTTAAAGAAATTTTCAGCACCTTTATAACGAAAAGCACAAAATCTTTTTTCTAACATTCCGTAGAAAAACTGATTTCCTACCCACAACCAGAATTTCGACGTTCTTGCGGGACGAAAATTCTCTTCTTTTTGCCTTTGTTTAGTTGGCGAAGTATCATTATACATTTCACTTAGTTCAGACATATTTATATAATATCATTTTATTATTAAAATAAAAGTCTTTTTTTTATCTTTTTTTACAAATTTTTAATCTATTTTTGGTATAATTTATTTGAGAGATATTTTTGGAGTTTATTATGCAAAGATTTGTTGGTTTAATTGGAATTGTTTTAATTTTGTTAATTGCTTATGGTCTGTCTAATAACAGAAAAAAAGTTAATTTTAGAACTATTGGAATTGCGTTATTATTACAAATAATATTTGCATTATTTATATTTAAAGTACCTTTAGGACAGTTTATATTTTTAAAAATTGGTGCTTTTATAGAAAAACTTATGGATTTTGCTGTACAGGGAGGGAATGTCGTCTTTGGTGGACTCCTTAGTGATAAATTTACTTTCGATTTTTGCAGCGGAACAAAAATTTTTGCAATACAGTTAATTTGTTCAATGATTCTTATGATTGTTTTAGTAAATATCCTTTATTACTACGGAATTATGCAAAAAGTAGTTACCGTATTAGGAAAAGCAATGAATAAATTTATGAAGGTGTCAGGAGCTGAATCACTTTGTGCTGTTGCAAACTCTTTTGTTGGTAACGTAACAGCTCAAATCATGATTAAACCTTATTTAAAAGATTTAACACGCTCTGAACTTCTCACATCAATGGCAGGAAGTTTAGCTTGTGTGTCAGGTGCAATGATGCCTGTTTATATAAAAATGGGTATTCCTGCGGTTTATATTCTTGCATCTTCTGTTATGGCAGCCCCTGGGGCTATTGCTATTGCAAAACTTATGTATCCTGAAGACAGTAAACCGAAAACAGGAGAAAATATTTCTGTTAAAGTTGAAAAAACACATGTTAATCTTATTGATTCAATTTCTGCAGGTGCAGGTGATGGTATGAAAGTTGCCATAAATATTACTGCTATGATTATCGCTCTTGTTGCTCTTGTTGCAATGATTGATTGGTTTTTAGGCGGTATTGGTTCATTCTTATATTATAATTTACATCTTAATATGGCGTGGTTACCTGAATTATCTTTAAAAATGATTTTAGGCAAAATTTTTGCAGTATTTGCTCTTATTATGGGTGTTCCTCTTCAAGATATTACTCATGTTGGCGGGCTTATCGGAGAAAAAATTGTTCTTAACGAAGTTGTTGCTTATTTAGATTTGATTTCTATTAAACAAATTATTTCAGAAAAAGCATTTTTAATCTCAAGTTTTGCACTTTGCAGTTTTGGTAATATCGGCTCTATTGCTATTCAAATTGGCGGTATAGGAGAGCTTGCACCGGAACAAAGAACAAATCTTGCAGAACTTGGTTTTAAAGCTCTTATTGCAGGTACACTGACATGCTTCATGTCTGCAACAATTGTTGGAATATTATTTTAGATATAAAAATAAAGATAAGATTTTTTTAATAAACTAGAGTAATATTTCTTTTTCTGCTGCTTTTAAAATTGTTTCAACATCAGAACCGACAATATCAAGATTTTCTGCTTTTATGCAAGAAACATCTTTTATACCGTAAAAATTGTTGCATAAAGATTTTATATAACCAAAACCATATTCATCATTAAAAATTTTACCGCCCGAGGTTGTCACATAATATAATTTTTTTGCCTTGCACAACCCATAAGGGGCACCGTTTGCCGAATATGCAAATGTCAGACCTACAATATTTATAGCTTCAATATAACATTTCAAAGATGCAGGAAATGATAAATCCCAAAAAGGGGCTGCAATGACAATAGTATCTGCATTGGCAAAATCTTTTGCATAATTAAAAATCGGATTATCAAAATTTTGAGCTTCTGCAAGTTTTGTTCTTGAATCAAGAGTCTTGTTATCCAAAGGAAGAATATTCTCTTTTTCAAGATTTATTTCTTTAATTTTATCATTTAATTTTTTTAGTAAACAATCTGCTAATCGTTTAGTTCTTGATTCTTTTCTTACGCACGCATTTACAAATAATATCATAATTCCTTCTTTTCTTTTTCAATGTATTCAAATTATAATTATTCTAATGATAGCATAATATTATAAAAAAAGACCTTGGCAAAAGCCAAAGTCTTTTTTATTTAAGTGCATATTTTTAAAATTCAATGTTGTGTACACTTCCGTCTGAAAATTTAAGATTAAATTTAAGCGGTTTTGGATCGTTTTTATATTTCATAACAAGTATTCTCATATTGCCGCCTGCGTTTAATTGATAATTGTCAGGCAATGCATTTGCATATCTTTTTGATTCAGCAGTAATTCTTGCTAATCTTATCCAGTTTGGAACACTGCATATTATTGATGTACCTGCCGTACAAACAAGTACCGGAGGGAAAGTACCAACAGTATCAATCAAATCTAATCTGTCTAAGTCAACAAATGATTCAGTTGTTACGTCTTTCAAACCTGCTAATCTTTCACAAGTAACTGTTACAGATGCAGATGAGCTGTTTTTGTTTGTTACAACATATTCATACGCGTGTACATATTTGTTTTCTTTTTGTTTTAAACGATATTCTCTTTGTATAATATAAACTTTTGCATCTTCATCATATAAGTTTTGAGTATCAACGCAAGTTAAGTCGATAGGATCTTGGTCATTATTATAAGGGAATACTGATGTTTTTTTGTTACCTTTAGCCATTTTATTATTTAATTTTGCCATACCTACCTTTAAAGGTTTTACCAAGTCAGGAGATATGTAAAAGTTACCTAATTCGTGTTTTCTGGCTAAAGTAAAGAAGTCAAATTTGTATTCTCTTAAAGCATCTCTATCATCTAATTTTTCATATTGGCAGCCGCTTTGGTCTAAATATTGTGTTAATTCGTTATTTTTAACATCATATTTTTCATTAGAAACAACATAAATATTTGTATTTTCATTTGCAGGATATAATCTTATAAAATAACTGCAATTTGCATCAGAATAAATATATGCATTTTGAACATTTTCTAACGGTACAAATCCGTCGTTGCCATTATAAGAATCAACAGTTGATTTTATTGCTTGTCCAAATTGTCGGATATCAACATTTTTTACTTGGTATCCGTAAAAATTCTTTGATACACCTGCAAACACAATACCTGTATTTACCAAGGTCATTAGCAATACTAAGCATAATAATCTGACAATCTTTTTCATTTTTTAATTCTCCTTAATTATAAAAGTTATAAATTAAATATTATATTATTTATTTATATTTTTCAAATATAATTTTTTCATAAATACCTGAGTATAAACAACTTTTTAATATATACAGTATATTATCACAAATTTAATATTATACATGTTACATAATAAACTTTTTTTACAATTATGTTTATGGAATAATATCTAGCATGGATTTTATGAAAAAGATTTTTAAAATAACATTTTATATAATATTTTTAACCGCAATTATTTTATATTTAGGAGTGGTATTTTTACTGCCCCAAATAGTAAATAGTGACACTATGCAAAAAGAATTTAGTAATTTTGTCAACAAAAAAAGCGGAGTAGAAACAACCATTACCTCATTAAATTTAAAGATATCTCCGAAACTTATTGTTACATTAAAGATTGATAACTTTGATTCAAGATACAAAAAAGTTTCTGTTTTAAATCTAAAGAATGTATCAATTAGTTATAAATTATTACAAAAACAATTATCTTCAGTAAATGCTGATAATATATATATTGACGGAGATTGGCTTAAACAACTTCCAAAACAAAAACCTAAAAAGAATAAAAAAGAATTTAGTTTAGATAATTTTCCAAAAACTCATGTTTCTAAATTCGTGTATAAATCAGATAATATAAATATTTATGCGCACAATATAGAGACACGAAATGACATTTTACAATTAAAAATGGTTATTAATACTCCATACTTAAAAGAAATATTAAGAATTGGAGATTCAGGCAATTTTCAAATTGTAGACAATAAACTTAAAGCAAATAAATTTAAAATAACATTAGGTAACTCAAATTTATATTTAGATGGGATTTTGATTGATAAAAATAAAACTCCCGATTTTAATATAAACGGAAAAAATCTTCCTGCCTCTGAAATCATGGCAACAATTTTGCATCTTCAAAAATTGAAGGAGCACGAAAGAAAATTTATTGAGAATTTTCATAACTTTAGAGGAACGGCTGACGTAAATTTAAAATTAAATAAAGATGGGATTTGGGGAACGTGTACCGCAAATAATCTTGGAGCTGAAGCTTGGTTTGATATTCCTTTATATTTTAAAAAAGCCGTTTTCTATTTCAGAGGGCAAAAAGTTGATTCAACGGCTGTCGGTACATTAGGTAAAGAAAAAGTTGTCCATATCCTAAAAATTACTGATATGTTAAATCCTCGAAAAAAATTAGTTATCGGAGAAATGGACACTACCCTTACAAAAAAATTCAAGTATGTGCCTAATCTTATTGTGTTAAACTCTGTTAAAGTTAATTTAGTCTATAAATTAAAATTAAGAAAACCTGATGTATATTATAATATAGATATTCCTGAAGGCAGCGATTTGATTTACAACTCGTTTTATTTAGGGATGAGAGATTATAACAGAAAAATCTATGGTAATACCTTTAAAGATAACAGTAATTTGTCTTTAAGAAAATATAAGTATTCTTATTTCACCCCTAATAAAGAAAATATCGTCATTTCAGGAGATGGTTTATTTATAAAAAATATAGATAAAAACGACCCTGATAAATTTGTCCCTCAATATCTCACTATCCGAACTAACGGATATGCTCCGACTTCAGTAATCGGCGCTTTTGGAGAAAAAGTAAAAGGCGGAGAATTTAAAGGGGATTTAAAATATGACTTTAATCTTAACCAAGTTTTAGGAACTTTCGATATTAGAAAAGCAAGACATAAAGCATTTCATATAGACCAAGCACACATTGTGGCAAAAGACGGTGTCTTAAATATAACATCAAACGGATTGTATAAGGGCGAAAAATATTTAGCAGAATTGAAGGCTAAAAATAATATTTCAGGTGAAACTCTCATTTATAATATGAAACTGTTTTTAGATAAACTCATATTTGAAACAACACCTGACACAAAGAAAAAACCTCAAAAAACAAATCCAAAAGAATTTACAAAAAAAGTACATAATTCAGGTATTACTATCAATAATTGGGAAATAATTATTAATGAAATTAAAAGAGAAGCTTTTGTACTTAAAAATGTAAAATTAGTTGGCAGTCTGAAAAAACATATCTTTGATTTCAATATGAAAGAATTAAATTTTGCAGACGGCATTGTGCGTGCAAACGGTATTTATGATTTTGCAAAAGATACCTCTCAAATGACATTTGTTGCAAAGAATATTAATTCTACAAAAGCTGCAAATATGATGCTTAATTTGCAAAATCAAATAGAAGGTACTGCCAATACAAAAGTATCCCTCAATGCTAAAGATATGTTCAGATTTATAGATGCTCATTGTGATTTTGAGGTTAATGAAGGATTTTTGCCAAAGCTTGGTGATACTGAATTTATGATTAAAAAATCCAAATATAAATTATCAGATATAATAAATTATGATTTTACAAAAAAAGAACTTATGCAGGATGATATAAAAGGTTCATTTGACGTGCATAACACTGAAATAAATAATATAAACATAACCACATGGCACAGATTGTCTGCCATATATTTAAAAGGTAATTATGAAATGGAAAAACAATATGCAGATCTTCAATTGTTCTGGCATTATAGCAAAGAAGACCAAAAAGGCGTAAGAATTTTTGGAATACCTTTTAGCCTGATTTTAAAAGTTGTCTTTAGACCGGAACGTTCAAAAGAATTATATAGCTCTGAACTGTCAAAAATTCCAAAAATAGATGCAACAGATAAAAATTCAAACTATTACAGAATCCACTTAAAGGGTAATATTAATAATAACCAAACAAGTCTGATTTTAAAAGAAATCAGGTAATATTGTGTTTTGTAACATTTCTCATTGATTTAAAAGCAATTTTTTTATAAAAAAACTTGTTAATTTTAAAAAATTACAGGCAAACTTAAAACTAAAAACAAAAAAGACCTTTTTAAAGGTCTTTTTTATACTAGGGCGGAAGGATTGTCTTGAATTTGCTCCACGCTCACAGATAATTATAAATACTGCGCCTCGCATTAAACGCCACCGTTCACAATTAAAAGTAAAAGCGTGGTTTTGATTTATTCGTGCTTCACCTTTCGCAACATTGTTGCTCATTCCTCTGCTCGGGCTTCGGAGAAGGCGGGATTTTATCGGATTATTCGGGTAAGCATAGCACTCTTTTCACTATTAAATCCTATCGGATTTAGTCGTTCAATCGTGCTATTTGCTCTTACGGGTTAGGCTCATTTCATTCGCCGTCACCCTACCGAAAATCCTCTCGAACCAAAACAAAGCTTCGCTTTGTGGTTCTCATCCTTTTTGTTATGTTGGGGCTCTGCGCCTCGCATTAAACGCCACCGTTCACAATTAAAAGTAAAAGCGTGGTTTTACTTTATAATTGCTCACCTCTCACTTCGTTCGTGGCTCTGCTCGGCTTGAACGATTCTCACCTACGGTTCGAATCCAACTGAGAATAAAATAAATGGCACTCTAATGAGTACCATTTATTTTATTCTGGGGCGGAAGGATTCGAACCTCCGAGATGGCTGGACCAAAACCAGCTGCCTTACCACTTGGCGACGCCCCATTGCGTTTACATATATTATAATATTATTTCAATACAAAATGTCAAGGTTTTTGTTTTTTATTTGTCATTCAGATAATATCATAGTTTTAGTCATTCAATTAATGTAAATAAATTGACATAATGAACATTCATAATAAAATATAGTTATATAAGTGTAAGACTACTGTTTATATAAGGGAGGCTCTGATGCAAAAGAAAATAAGTTTATTACTTGCACTATCAATGTTATCTGTGAATATATCATTTGCAGGACCAAATTATACATACACACAACAACAAGTTCCGCAATACGGACAAAAAGTATATGATGGTTCACAATACGCACATAATAATACATTAAAAGGAAGGGTTGTAACTGTTCCTGCAGGACAGGCTTTATCAACAGTTACAAGTATGCCGTTAAGCTCTGCAAATGCATATCAAGGACAGGTATATTCTGTTGTTTTGGCATCAGACTTTTATTATAATGGTGGTCTTGTAGCACCGGCAGGAAGTACCGTAACAGGTAATGTAATAGAAGTTGTTCATGCAAAACACGGTAGTTTAAACGGTAAATTATGTATTAGATTTAATCAAATAGTTACACCATCAGGAATGCAAATTCCAATATCAGCTGTGATTAGAACAGATGATAATAGTGGAGTATTAGTTGGCGGTACTAAAAAAGATGTTGCTAAATCATACGGTAAAGATTTAGTAGGCGGTGCTGCAGTTGGCGCATTATCAGGTGTAGTATTCGGAGCACTCGCAGGCGGGAGTGTAGGAAGAGCTGCCGCATTAGGTACAGCAGTTGGTGCAGGCGGTGGTGCTGTTAAAGCAGTCTGGGATAAAGGTCAAGACGTTGAAATCCCTGCAGGTTCATCGTTTGACATTGTTTTAACTCAACCTATTACTGCAACACCTTCAGTATCCGGATACTAGTAAGATGAATTAGGATATTTAGAGGATATTTTTAAATTTTCTTTGATTTAAAATTACCTTTAGAAACGAAAGAAACAATGAGCATATTAGGAAACAAATACGAAATAGAGGATGAAACAGCAAACAGTGGTTATACTCTGCCCGCAGTAATCAAGAAAGACGAGAAAGAGTTAACCTTTAAAAAGGCTGTTGCCTTATCAACAATATTGCACCCGTTATCTGTCGGGTTAGCTTGGTTGTTGGTTTTAATATTGGGATATTTAGGAATAAATTTATTCTTATTTCCAAACCCGCCAATGGATAAAAAAGACATTGAATTTGTCTTGGTTGACAGACCAGCTCCTCCAAGAGATTTGAATACAAAAAATCGTGCGGATATGAGTTCACGCTCAGGCGGTCACAGAGATAAAACAAAACCTGTTGTCTTACCGACAGGTGCCAATAAGAAGCCTTCAAAATCTTCTGCAGCGGCAGATTTGAATAAAATGATACAAAAGCAACAAAAAGCGTTACAAAAAGAGATTGTAAAAAAACAAACTCAGCCAAAACCTGCTGAACACGTTGTTGAAACACCGAGACAGGTTACAAAACCGTCTCCTAAGCCGCCTGTAACAAGACCAACAGCAGCACCATCAAGCAGACCGGTGTCTGCACCAAGAACAGTTGCACCAAGACAGACAACACCATTTGCAGTTCCTGTTCCAAGCGGAGCTCCGAAAGGTAATTACTTAGCAACAGGTCCTGTCGGCGGAACAGGGGCAAAAACAGGTTCAGCCAGTGGCGGACACGCATCAGGCAGCACAGGTACAGGTACAAAAAGATATGCACCTACACCGTCATTATCTACATACTCCGGTACAGGTTCAGGCTCATCTCGTGGAAGTGGCGGAGGAAGAGGCACAGGCGGATATGCAGGAAATCCTGGTGGCGGCGGTGGTCGTCCGGGGATAGATGCCATCAGAGAACCTGATTTCGGTCCTTACATGAGAGAACTTCAAAGAAGAATTAAATATAATTGGCATCCGCCAAAAGGTAACGAAAGCAGAAAAGTTGTATTGTTATTCAAGATAGCTAAGAACGGTCAGTTATTATCGTGCAGAGTTTACCGTTCATCAGGTTTACCAAGTGCGGATCAGGCAGCTTTAAATGCTGTTAAAATGACGGCACCATTCAGACCGTTGCCTGCTGATTATAAAGGTACAAATATAGATATTCAATTTACGTTTGACTACAACGTATTTGGAGCATCTATGAGATAGATTTAAAATATTAGGAAACAGAAAGAGGATAAAATTATGGAATTATTATTACATTCAATTCAAATGGATTGGCCGGTACTATTACCAATCTTGGTATGTTCAATCTTAGTATTAGCGGCAGTCATTAACAGATTTAGTTTTTACAACAAGAATAAAAGAGATGTTGTTCTTTTCATTCCAAAATTACAAAAAGAATTAGCTAAAGGTAACCTTGTCGGCGCACAAAATATCGCTATTCAATGCGGTGGTGTTATCGGTGAAGTTACTGAAGAAGCTGTAAGAATCTTTACTGAACAAAAGAAAGGTTTCTCACGTTCTTTCGATATTGCAGCAAGTTTAGCTACAAGAAAATTAGAAAATCACTTAACAATCTTAGGTACAATCGGTGGTGTTGCACCATTCTTAGGTTTGTTTGGTACGGTTGTAAGAATCTTGTATACTTTCCAAGATTTGGCTACACAAGGCAACCAATCAGCAGCAGTTGCTATGGGTATCGGTTCTGCTTTGATTGCAACAGCTTTCGGTTTAGGTGTTGCGATTTGTGCAGTTATCGCTTATAACTCATTCCAATCAATCGTTAAAAGATATGAAGACGATTTTCAGTTAATTAAATTATTATTCTTAAGCTTTGTTGACTCTGACGAAGATGCAGGCAAAAAAT
The DNA here is from genome assembly GCA_900313115.1 of uncultured bacterium. Taxonomy (GTDB): domain Bacteria; phylum Cyanobacteriota; class Vampirovibrionia; order Gastranaerophilales; family Gastranaerophilaceae; genus UBA2883. The sequence continues at coordinate 12,541 of OMPX01000048.1, read as the reverse complement.
CTTCTTCAAGCATAGCTCTAGGATAAACAAGAGGTATATAATAAATGGCTATTAAATCAGGCAAGAACGCAATGTTCACAGAAATAAATATTACACCGTTAACAGATATTTTCCTCGTTCTGTTAATCATTATGATGGTGGTTGCTCCAACCTTCCAATCTATAAGTAACAATGTAACAATTCCAGAAATCAATAACGGTGCGGCAATTGAAGAAAAGAATGCTACTGTCTCGGTAACTAAAGACGGCAAAATCTTTCTTAATGATAACTATGTTTCTGCTGATAATTTAGCTGTTGAATTAGAAAAAATCAAACCAAATGTTCAAAAGCAAGAAGTTGTCGTCAGAGCTGACGAAAAAGTTAAAAGTGCAGTAATCATGGATATTATGAATGCTGCACAGGAAGCTCAATATAAAAAGCTGGTTCTTGCAGGTGAACCATTAACTAAAAAAGCTCAAAAAGTATTAGAAGAAAAAATGGAAGAAGTCCAAAACTAACATAGACTTCAGAAAAGGCATAAAATGAGAGAAAGTTTTAACGAAATAAATATTACACCATTAACAGATATTTTCTTGGTATTGTTAATTATCATGATGGTAATTGCACCAATGATGGATCAACAGGGGTTAAAACTAATTGTGCCTGAAGCTGTACAACAACAAAGCACAAAAGAGTTTAAAACAATCAATTTTGTTGTTACTGAAGATGGGAAATATTACTTGGACAATTCGGAAGTAGCATTAGAAGATTTATCAACCGTCATTTCTGATAGAGCAAAAACATGCCCTGATGGTTTATTCATATCGCCTGAACCAAACGCTGAACATGGTGCTGTAGTAAAACTTATTGACGTTGCACGCAGTGTTGGTGTTTCTTCTGTTTCTGTTCAGGGCGGATAAGGGTTAAATTATAGAGGGTGACAAATTCGATGTATTTTTTGACTTTTTAGGCATCCTCATATAGGCAACGGGTCTATAAATACTTTTGAAGGTAATCAAAAATTTATAGAAAATTTTTGTCGACAGAATATTTCATCAAGGTGTTTTAAATTTTTTATGTGATAGAATTTATTTACAAATATTATCACAATAAGTATAAGGAGTATGACAATGTTTTGTCCTAATTGCGGTAAAGAAATAAATGACAGCTCAAAGTATTGTCTTTATTGCGGTCATAAATTTGCAGAAAATTCAGAAGATGAGATTTATTCTCATTCATATTATAAAGACGGATATAAAAAATCACATACGCAAAATGAAAAGAAAGAATATTCTTTTGGGGATGTTTTTCTGAAAGGTGTATTTGCAATGTTATGTGTATTATTATGCCTGATAGCATTTTTATTTTTAAAGAATTTTATTTCAGGTGATTTATTAAGTTTTGACAAAATGAAATATGAACAATATATCGAAAATCCGTCCTTAATTCCTGAGTTAACTCAGCCTGAAACTCTGAGCGGTTTTTTGGAAAATTTAAAAGAGGTTCAGACATTTTTGGAATTATATATGAAATTATCTGATGATGATATGGATACAAAAATGGAAACCTTCGATAAGTATAGAAAAGAATTGTTAAAAGTTCAAAACTTTAATAATACAAATCTGCTTGACGGAAATGTCAGATATCAGATTCCAAGAACGGAAAAAGAGTTTAAATCTGTTCAGAAACAGTATTCTAAAGTTTTAAATAAAGTCGGTTTAATGATAGTAGCTGATGAAAGTTATTCAAAATATCATCTGGAAGAAGATGCAAGATTTACTTATAAAAAATTTGGGAAGTATGTTCCTTCAGATGTGAGAGAATATTTAAAATTAAGAGCAGAAAATTATAAACCTTGTATGCATAAAGACGAACTAATCATAAAACCATACAAACTTGCTCAACGTATTGGTCAATATGAAAGATTTATGAATGCTAATCAAGAATTTAGATATATAGATGAAGTAAAAGATTATTTGTTCTCTTATGCTTTCATATATTCTTTTACATCTGACAGAACAAATATGATTTTCTTAAACAAAAAAGTTTTTGTAAAAAGTGATAAAAAATTCTTAAAAAAATATCCTGACACAGGTTTAAAAGAATTATTTTCACATCTGATTTCTTCAGCAAACGGAATTTCGGAAAAACAGTTTGATGAAATGTATCCGTATGAATATCAAAAGAATTTAGATGCAATAAAACCTGAAAAATCAGATTTAGCAGATATTTTTTCAACAGTAAGAAAAAATATAATGAAACTGAAATCTGATGCAAATTTCCAATATACATATTATTCAGCAACAAATACGTGGGGAGTTTACGATCCGTCCAAACCGTTAAAAAAAGGTGATATTCTTCTTGCCCAATCTGATAACGGGTACGAAGTATATGACAACAAATACAAAAAAACTAATCAGACTTTACAGTTAGAAGAAAATGCAAAATTCTTCATTAAAAATAATCAATTATTTGCATATTCTCCAAAACATCTTCAAATTCAAAGTTTAGAAAGTTCATATGGGAGTTTAAGTTTCAGAACAATTTCAGTAAAAGCAATAAAGAGTATTTTCCCTGATGTGTTGATTATAAATATTGATACATTTGGAGAATATTCCGTACAAATAGACAAACCTGCCGGAGCAAAAACATATATGCTTATTTCAACATCAGGCGGAAATTATGAAGGTTATCGTTTGAATGGTAATATTCAGCTTGGTGAATTAAGTAATATGTTTACAATTTCTGACGATAAAGTACAGGTTAATTTTAGTTCCGAAACGGGAAATGAAGATTATCACATGTATTTTATAAATCAACAGGCAGTTCAATCATCAGAACAAGACTCAGGAATTGAGCCTACTGTTGCAAATTAGTAAGGAATAAAAATGAAAAAGATAGCTTTGATAAGCCACGGATGTGCAAAAAATTTAGTTGATTCCGAGTTGATACTTGGTTTGTTATCAAAAAACGGGTATAGTGTTACTCTTGATGAAACGGATGCAGATTTTGTGATTATAAATACTTGTTCATTCATTCATGATGCGGAAAAAGAGTCTGTTGATTCTATATTAGAAATGATAAATGAGGGTAAAAAAGTAATCATTGCGGGGTGTCTTGCTCAAAAGCATGGTGAAGAGCTTAAAAAAGCTATACCAGAAATTTCAGCAATGGTTGGAGCTACTGATTTTTCCAAGATTGTTGAAGTGATTAAGCGTTTAGAACAGGGAGAAGAATATATTTCTGATATAAATGAACAACCTGAATATATTTATCCTGAAAATATAGAGCGTCAGCAAATTACAATGGGGTCAAGCTCATATATAAAAATTGCGGACGGATGTAATTACAGATGCGGATATTGTATTATTCCGTATTTAAGGGGTGATTACCGTTCAAGAAAAATGGAGGATATCGTATCTGAAGCAAAAGCTTTAGTAAAAAAAGGCGTAACTGAAATTATACTGATAGCTCAGGATACAACGGGTTATGGTGTTGATATATATAAAAAACCAATGCTTTCAGAACTATTAAAAGAGTTAAATAAAATAGAAAATCTTGGTTGGATTAGAATAATGTATGCATATCCTATTCAAATGACAGATGAGTTATTAGATACAATTGCTCAATGTGAAAAGGTTGTTAAATACGTTGATATACCATTGCAGCATTCACATCCTGAGATGTTAAAACGTATGAATAGACCATCTTTTGATTACAGGGAAATGATAAAAAACATAAGAAAACGTGTTCCAAATGTTGCAATAAGAACAGCATTTATAGTCGGATATCCCGGTGAAACAGAAGAAGAATTTGAACATCTATATAATTTTGTAAAAGATATGAAATTTAATAAAATGGGTGTTTTTGAATATTCAAGAGAAAAAGGCACTCCGTCATATAGTATGAAACCGTTAGTTCCAAAGAAGGTAATGCACGAAAGATATAAAAAATTAATGGAATTGCAGCAAGGTATTTCTAAAAAGGTAAATGAATCATATATAGGAAAAACACTACCTTGTATTATAGAGAATTATACTGATGACGGATATGTGGTTGCAAGAACGCAAAATGATGCACCTGAAGTAGATGGTGTTGTTTATATCAAAACAGACGAACAATTAGTTCCGGGTGATATTGAAAATATCAAAATTGTATCCTGTGATGAGTATGATTTAATTGGAGAGTTATAAAATAATATATAATCATTAAATAAAAAATAGAGTGAACTAATAAATAATTCACTCTTTAGTATCAACAAATTATAAGTTATTTTATTAATTTGTGTGTGTTATATGGTTATATTATGCTTTTTTTGTTGATTTAACTCTTTGTAATTTACCGTGTTCTGCGACTTTTTGTTCAAAAATATTTTCATAAATTGCACGTTCGTCTTTTGCGGTAAATCTGTTTAATTTTGTTGAATTATTTTTGCCTTGAATAATTTCTTTGTTTGCATTAGCTAAAGTATTCATAATATCTTTTACAGTGAACATTCTTGTTCCGTCCGCATTTCTTTTCTTCAACATATAGTTTACTAATTTTTTGTTTTTACCATTGATTCTTGTATATAAATCAATTGCATCTTCATTTTTAACTGATTTGCTTCTGCTGAAAGTACCTTTTGCACGTTCTGCAGCTCTTGTTTCTTTAATAGATTCAAAGATTTCAGGTAATAAACCTGCTCTCATTTTTGTAGCTTTATCTGCGTAAATTCCTGATTGTTCAGACATTACTCTTTCGCTTAATTTCTTTTCAATAATACCATTTACATCATTGATTACAGCTAATTTTTTAGCAGATGGAGCTTTTTTAGGAGTTGGTTTGAAGAATACATAACTTCTTTTTACCTTTTTAACTTCAGGTTCAGGTTTTACTTCAGTTATTGAAGGGATATCTAATTTACCCGTAGGAAGAAGTGATTCTTTTTCCATAGGAACAACTTTTATTTCAGGCTTAATATATGGTTTTTTAAATACTTCCGGTTTAATTATCGGTCTATAGCCCATTGGCTCAATTGTAACGAGACTTGTTACAGGAACTTTCTGAGCAGGTTTTTCTTTTTTACCAAACAAACCTTTTATTGAACCTAAGAACTTATCAGCTACAGATTCTGTCTTATTTTCATAATGATCCATAACTGTTTGGAAAGAATTTCTTGTATCTTGTTTAATTAGTTTTATAACTTTTTTAGAGTCACGATTTAATTGTTCAGAACCTACTTTATCAAACAATTCCAAAAATGCACCTGCACGTCCAAAACCTACGTTTTCGTTTGATAATTTATCTAAGAATTGCTTTGCATTTGGATCTTTATCTGTCAATTCAAATAAACCTGCAAGTTCGTTGATTTCATTTTTACCCACATTGTCTCTTGAACCAAAATTGTGATAATTTGCATCTAAGAAATTTTCTCTAAATTCTGCATTTTCTTTAGTTGTTGAATTAAATATTTTAATTAAACCATTAGAATCACCTTGTTCTATTGTTTCTGCTGTTGGTGCTAATTTAATTTTAACAGCAGAAATGATTCTTTGACTATCGATACTTGCATTTGAAATAAAATCTTCTGCTTTTAAAACACTGTTTGCAGGAAAGCCTTTTATAACTCTATCGGCAATTTTTCTTTGATGAGCACTACTGATATCAACAGTTTGTGTTGCCATTTGCTTATCTAAGCCGGCAATTAATCCTTCAACTTCTTTCTGAGCTTCAAAATGAGGAATATATTTATCAATGTTATTTATATATTCTTCAGAATTAGGAGACTCCATTATCTGCATAGTTAAACTTTTATTATCTGTAGTATGTGATAATTTTTCGTAAGCTTCTTGAACTTTTTCAATCTTTTTAGGATTATCTTGACAAATATCAAAACATTTTTTAATATCCGTCATAGTTAATTGTGTTTGTTCAACCATACGGCGATGAGCATTTTTTGGTTTTAAAATTCTGTTAAATAAATCAAGAACAACTTTACCATTTTCCTTCTTATCAGGAGCTGCATAATAATTTTGAGCATTAAAATGATCAACCATAGAACTTAAAAAACCCATTTGTTCTTTTGATTTTCCTCTTGCTGCACTTAGCATTGTAGATGCATTTATATTGAGAGCACCTGCAGCATAATCTATAAATTCTTTTGCTTCTTTATCAAGTTTTACACTTTTTCTAAATATATCTCCAAGTCCTGTAAAACATACCGAAGAACTTGCTAATTCTTGAGAATTATGCTCTTGAATCGGAGAAGAATTATGTTGTAAATTTTTGCTGTTTGAACGCACTTGCATTTGTTGAAGAGGGTAATTTGTTCTAATGTTCATTTTTTTTTTCCTTATAAAATTGTTGTTGATACACTAACTTTATACTTCATGTAACAACCCTAAAAATATTATTTGCTATTGTTTTTTACATGTAATTAACAAAACTTAATGATAAATTATTTCATTTTTGGCATGCCACAACACATGAACATTCATGCTTATATTACAATCAATATATGAATAATCTTGAGGTAGAAAATATTTGGGAAAAAGCTCGTCTGGGACTGTTAAATAAGTTACCTGAATCTTCTTATGCGTGGATAAATTCTTTTGAACCGACAGGATATTCAGGTGGAGTTTTCACTGTCGTTACTGATTTAGAAATGGCTGCAACAGTAATCAGACAATTTCACTTAAAAGAAGTTAAAGAAGTTTTTAAAGAAATTACTGGAAATACCGTTGATTTTGAAATAATTTGCGATAAAGATACAGTTAAAGCTCTTAGAAAAGATAGAGCAAAACGAGGTAAATTAAGATTAACCGTATATAACACTATTGAAACAGAAAAAGATAAAAAAGAAAAAGAGCAGGGCAGAAATATGGATCACCTTGCCAAAATGCAATCAACAGGATTAAATTTAAAATATAAATTTGAAAATTTTGTTGTTGGTGAAAACAGTAAAATTGCATATTCTGTTGCAAAAATGGTTGCAGAAAATCCTGCACAAAAATACAATCCGTTATTTATATATGGCGGATCAGGACTTGGTAAAACTCACCTAATGCAGGCAATTGGGCATTATGCTATATTTAATCTTTCAAGAAAAAAAGTTAAATATATAAGAACGCAAGATTTTGTTAATCAATATATTAATGGTCTTAGAGAAAAAGATAAAACTGCTTCAATGATTAATTTTCGTCAAAAATTTAAACATGTTGATATTCTGCTTATTGATGATATTCAATTCATTGAATCAAAAGTAAAATGTATGGAAGAATTGTTCTATATTTTCGAAAATTTACAACAATTAAATAAACAAATTGTCATTACTTCCGACAGATTACCAAAAGATATTCCGACTTTACCCGACAGATTAAGAACAAGATTTGAAATGGGTATTGTTGTTGATATTCAGCCGCCGCCTTACGAAACAAGAATAGAAATTCTGAAAAAATGGTCGGATGATTTAAGACTGAATATTCAAGATGATGTATTTGATTATATCGCACAAAATTTTGACAATAATGTAAGAGAACTGGAAGGTGCGTTTAATAAAGTTACGGCTATTGCTGAAATAGAAGGTATGGAAATTAATCTTGAATTTGTGCAAAAAGTTTTACATGTTGAAGCACAAACTAAGAAAATAACTATTGAGCATATTGCAGAAACCGTTGCAGAAGCATATAACATAACTGTTGAAAATATGAAAAGCCCTGCACGTTCTCAAAATATTTCCGATGCAAGAAAATATACTATCTATCTTGCAAGAGAAATGACAAAAATGAGTTATGAAGAAATAGCAAAATTTTTAAATAAAAAACATCCTACAATGCTTTATTCTTATGAAAAAGTTGTTGAAGCGGCTGATCAAAATGTCGAAGTAAAAGAAACAATCCGAGAACTCAAACAGGCAATAAAATGTAGCGGATAAGTATTTTTTTATTAAAAAATTGCATTAAAAAAGTTGTTTATATAAAATAAATAAAGAATATTATATTTGGGTGGAGAAGATGAACGGTTATAGTTTTGAATTGATAACAGGTCCGATGAGTTGCGGAAAAACGGAAGAATTATTAAGAAGAATAAGAAGATGTGTTATAGCAAAAAAGAAACTTAAAGTTTTCTCTCCGCTGATTGATACACGTTCAAACGGTGATTATATAGAATCACGTAACGGACTTTGGGCAGATGCAATAAAAATAGAACATTCCATTCAGATTATGCATCACGTAAAACCTGAAGATGAAGTTATTGCTATTGATGAATTACAATTTTTTGATTCAAATATAACAAAAGTAATAACAACGCTCATGAATGACGGTAAAAAAGTCATCGGAACAGGTTTAGAGCTTGATTTTAAATCAGAACCGTTTGGTTCAATGCCGCAGTTGATGTGTATAGCGACAAAGGTTGATAAACTGCACGCAGTATGTATGAAATGCGGATGTGAACACGCAACTAGAACACAAAGACTTATAGATGGGAAACCCGCAGACAAAAGCTCTCCTTTAATTATGATTGGAGGAGATGAAACTTATGAAGCACGTTGTATAAAATGCTACGAATTACCTGACAAAAATGCAGGCAAACACCAATCAAACCTAAGAATTTTAAATTTTATGCATAAGTAACGGTAAACTACACTTTTGCTTCAAAAATGCTTGGTAGTGCGATTAGAGTTACATAGAATACAAATGCAAAAAACAATAAATTTTCCATAGGACACCCCTTAATTCTTGTATTAATTAAGTACCTTTATTATACAATTTTTTAACTAAAAAAGTCTTAAATGATACAAAATGAAATAGAGACTTTTGTACACTTTTTATTATTATTTTTGAATTATAATAATAAAAGAGGTTATTATGATTAGCGAAGAAACAAATAGACACATAAAAGAAGCTGAAAAAGCATTATTAAAAGAGTTTGAATATATAGAAGATGTAAGAGATTATAATCAGGAAAAAGTTTTACAGGCTTTTATTGATAATAAAGTTGCACCTGAGCATTTTTATACTGTATCAGGATATGGTCATGATGATTTGGGAAAAGAGGTTTTGGATAAAGTTTTTGCACATGTATTTAAGGCTGAAGCAGCTTTTGCGAGAACTCATATTGTATCAGGCACACATGCTCTTTCTTGTGTATTGTTTGGGAATTTGAGAGCAGGCGAAAAATTGGTTTCCGTAACCGGTACACCTTATGATACTATGCAGGAAGTTATCGGTACTGCAGGCGGCGGAAAACGAGAATCTTTAATCGGACACGGGGTGTTGTATGATGAAGTTCCTTTGTTAGAAGACGGGACAGTTGATTTTAAAGGGATAGAAAATAAGATAGATAAATCAGTCAAGATGGTTGAAATACAACGCTCAAGAGGTTATTCTCTGAGACCGTCAATAAATATTGAAACAATTGGTAAAATTTGCGAAATAGTAAAATCAAAAAATTCTGATTGTATATGTTTTGTCGATAACTGTTATGGAGAATTTGTAGAAAAACAAGAACCGTTAGAGGTTGGAGCAGATATAATTGCAGGTTCATTAATAAAAAATCCGGGAGGCGGATTGGTTGAAACAGGCGGGTATGTTGCAGGTAAAGAAGAATATGTTGAGCAGGCTGCAATGAGTCTTACAGCCCCTGGGATAGGAAGAGAAGGCGGCGCAATGCTCAATCAACACAGGCTTATTTTTCAGGGTTTATTTATGGCGCCTTCTGTCGTTTGTGATGCAGTTAAAGGAGCAGTTTTGGCTGCAAAAATTTTTGAAGATGTAGGATATGTTTCTACTCCAAAATATAATGAAAAAAGGACTGATTTGATTCAGACAATAGCCTTTAATGCTCCTGAACCGTTAGAAAAATTCTGCAGAACAATTCAGGAGTTGTCTCCGATAAATTCTTATGTAACACCTGTTCCTGACGATGTTCCGGGGTATGAGGACAAGCTTATTATGGCAGGAGGAACATTTATAGAAGGTTCTACAATAGAGCTTTCCGCAGATGGTCCAATGCGTTCTCCTTATGCAGTTTACATGCAGGGCGGATTAACTTATGCTCATGTTAAATACGTTTTGAAAAATATTTTTGAACGTGTCAGGGGAAAATAATATTTAGTTTATAAATTTTTAAAATATATTATAAGAAAACCGCCCAAAAGGACGGTCTTCTTTATTTTCCCTATATATAAAATTATGGCATTAGCTTTTTTTATTATACTTTTGTAGAACTTTTTTCTCGCCGGAAAAATAATATATGTATTGATTTTAGTATATTTATCAACGCTCTGTATTTAATAATTTTCTTATCCTGAGCAATAACATCCGTTACCGTAAAAGTTTCTTTTTGCGGACTTTTAACTTTAATGAACAATAACTTTTTCCTCTAACTGTATTCTTTTGACATTATTTTTTTAATTATATTTTTTACTTTGTCAATTATTTTTTTATTGAAAATATCCATTCAGCAAGTACAATATTAAGTGTAAAAATAACACTGGGGTATTTGTAATAAGTATTACGAAACAACTAAATTAACTAGCCCATAACAATAATATAAGGTGAAATATGAATAAAGAAAATATCAGAAATATAGCAATTATTGCGCACGTTGACCACGGAAAAACAACATTGGTAGATTGTATGTTGAAACAAAGTGGTGTTTTTAGAGAAAATCAACAAGTACAGGAACGTGTACTTGATAGTAACGATTTAGAAAAAGAAAGAGGTATCACAATTCTTTCAAAAAACATTTCAATCAATTACAAAGGCGTAAAAATCAATGTTATTGACACCCCAGGTCACGCAGATTTTGGCGGTGAGGTTGAACGTGTATTAGGTATGGTTGACGGTGCTCTTTTAATTGTTGATGCGGCGGAAGGTCCGATGCCTCAAACAAGATTTGTATTATCTAAAGCATTAGAATTAGGTATTAGAATTATTGTTGTAATAAACAAAATTGATAAACCTGCAGCTGATGTAGATTCAACCTTAGACAAAGTATTTGATTTGTTCACAGAATTAACGGACAGAGAAGACTTGATTGATTTTCCATACATATATGCAAGCAGTCTGAACGGCTATGCAATTAAAGAAATTGAGGATGAACCAAAAGATATTACACCATTGTTAGATTGTATTTTAGAAAATATTCAGCCTCCAACAGGTGATGACAGTCTACCGCTTCAGTTTCAAGCAACTACATTGGATTACAATGAATATGTCGGAAGAATTGTTACAGGCAGAATTATTAACGGTACAATAAAATCACAACAACAAGTATCATTATGTAAGGCTGACGGTACAACCGAACGCGGGAAAATCTCAAAATTATATGAGTTTAAAGATTTGGGAAGAGAAGAATGCGAAGAAGCAGAAGCAGGCGATATAGTCGGCATTGCAGGTTTCCCTGATATTCAGATTGGTGAAACAATTTGCGAAATAGGTAAAGAAGAACCGTTACCGCTAATTACTGTTGACGAACCTACATTGCAAATGAATTTTTCTGTAAATGACAGTCCTTTTGCAGGCACAGAAGGTAAATTCGTAACATCAAGACAATTAAGAAAAAGATTATATAACGAATTAGAAAAAAATGTAAGTTTAAGAGTTGAAGATACTGACAGTACAGATTGTTTCAAGGTAAGCGGTCGTGGAGAATTACATTTAGGTATCCTGATTGAAACGATGCGCCGAGAAGGTTATGAGTTTCAGGTATCTAAACCGGAAGTTATTTATAAAAATATTAACGGTGTTCAATGTGAACCGTTTGAAAATCTTATCATTGATACTCCTGAAGAAACAGCAGGGACATGTATTGACAGGCTTTCGGGAAGAAAAGCTACAATGCTTGAAATGAATAATGACAACGGCAGAACAAAAATGAAATTTTCGATTCCTGCCCGTGGTCTGATTGGTTTCAGAACAGAGTTTATAAGAATTACCCGTGGTGAAGGTATTATGTACCACACATTTGATTCTTATAAAGAAATGGTGGGAGATATCCCTAAACAACGTTCAGGTTCAATTCTTGCTCACGAAACAGGTGAAGCTGTACCTTATGCATTGGCTCAATACGAAGACAGAGGTGTATTCTTTATCACTCCTCATACTAAGGTTTACAGAGGTATGATAATCGGAGAAGGTAACAAAGCACAAGATATTGCAGTAAATATTTGCAAAACTAAAAAATTAACAAATATGAGAAGCTCTACAGCCGATGTTATGGTTACATTACAAGCTCATAAAGAATTATCTTTAGAAGATTGTATGGAATACATCGGAGATGATGAACTTTTAGAAGTTACTCCTGAAAATATAAGAATGAGAAAAGTTAATCTTGTAAAATTTGGCAGTATTTAGAAAATATGCGCAAATGATTGATAATAATCTGTAATAATGTTGATTAACATAGGCAAAATCCAAATCATTATTGCTGCGCCGAATACAGGTTTAAACAGGAAGCTCAGTTGGAATACGTTAACTTGTGGTGCAGTTTTTGAAATTACACCTAAGATAATATCTTGTCCTAATGTAGCTAAAAGTACGGGTGAAGCTATTTGTAAACCCATATATAACACGTT
>OMPX01000105.1 GCA_900313115.1 uncultured bacterium | reverse complement strand
GAAAGTCTAAAAGACGACTTTCATTGAATGAAACATAACATCTGCGGATTACTCCGAAAGGGTCGGCTTATACTTAAAGACCGACTGTACAATAATGGGAATTAAAAAATTACAGTAGTTTGAAGCCGAAGCAGACAGCTCATTGTTGCGTTTTAATCCCCAAATAAATAAATTTATATTTACCCCTAATATTAACTATGTATTATTGTATATAATTACCTAAATTTATTACAATAAAAATACCATCTGATATTGCTTAGGAGATGGTATTTTTAGTATATTAATAGTTATTATTTCAAATAAAAGAAAACATTTACTCTTGAATTTAAAGTCATAGTGCCGACTTCAATGTTTGTAGAAGTTTCCGCCATTGCATCATTTGCAATACCTGCTGCTTTAGACATTAACATCATTCTTGGTAAAGAAGTTCTGCCTGAAAAAGAGCAAGAACCGTCAACTGATTTTATTCCTGTTATTTCTGTTCCTAGTGCTTTTGCCATAAAATCACCCTGTACTCTTGCCTTTTTTGCAGTTTCAGCTAAAAGTTTATTGCATTCATTATCATATTTTGATACGGAATAAGAGATATTATTAACTGATGTAGCACCGTCAGATGTTGCTGTATCAATCATTTTACCGACGTTAGCAATATTTTTTGTATGAACTTTAACATCGTTTCTTACTTCGTAATAATCTAAATATCTTTTATTATTGTTATATCTGTAAACAGGATTTGCGCTATAACTTGATGTTTTTATACTGTCACCGTTTGCAGTATTAATTGCTTTTTTTAAATCTTCATATACTTTTCCTGATATCTTTTTGTTTTCTTCGATAGCTTTTGCCATTGAATCTTTGGATGTAGCAACAACTTCTACACTAAAATCAACCGTATCAGGTACAAGTTCAACTTGAGAGGTTGCACTTACGGAAATATAACCTTGCTCAACTGCATAAGATTTCATTCCCGTAAAACATATAGTTAAAATCATTAAACTTAAAATAAGATATTTTTTCATAAAAAACTCCCCTTTTTTATATATAGTATCATAGATTATTTCGTGTTACAATTTAGGTATGTCAAATTTCGTTAATGCAGAAAAAATAAAAACTATAGCATATTTAGGAAAAAGCGGTTCTTTCACAGAAATTGCAAAAGATTATTTTTGTGAAAAATACGGATTGAATGCTTACCAAATGCCGTTCAGAACAATTAAAGAAATTATTTCTTATGTCGAAAGTGATAAAGATGCCGTTGGTATTATTCCAGTTGAGAACGCAAAAGAAGGGATAATAAGAGAAACCAATGATACTCTTATTAGTTCTACGAATGAACAAATAAAAATTTTATCAGATACAATTTTGCCTGCAAATAACTGTTTGTTATCAAAAAACAGTGAAATATATAATATAACAGGTTTAATTGCACCTGCACCTGCAATTGCAAGATGCAACGAATACATTAAAACACAGCTTCCTATCCATTTGAATATTATAAATACAACAGATACAGAAGAGGCTGCAAGATTACTTAATTCATATAATCTGACTTATGCAATTATTGGTACTGAAAAAACTGCAGAAATTTATAATCTGAATATTTTAAATGATAATATTAATAATGACAAAGAAAATTATACAAAATTTCTTATGATAGGAGATTTTGACACAGAACCAACAGAACACAGCACATCAAGTGTTGCACTTTCGCTTGGCGATGTCCCGGGAGCGTTATTTAATATCGTAAAAGAGTTTGCAGAAAAGAAAATAAATATTACTTACATTCATGCAACTCCATCAAAATTAGAAGAGAATGAATATATTTTATTCCTTGATTTTAAAGGACATATTAAAGAACCTCACGTTCGTGAAGCTATTGAAAACATTAAAAAACATACAACTTATTTCCGTTTTATGGGCTCTTATGAAAGAATTTAAAATTGGTTTATTAGTTTTATTTATATTTTTTGCATTTGCACGCAATTGTGTGTATGCCAAAGCTTATATGTCAGATATAGAGCTTATTAAATCTATACAAAAATATGATAAGAAAATAAACAAGAATCCTGATAGTGCAAAATTGTACATAAAACGCGGATTTTTAAAATTCTGTCTGAAAGATTATGGAAGTGCATTAGAAGATTATACTTCCGCAGAAGAGTTAGAGCCAAAAAACGCAAATATTTTTTATTCAAGAGGGCGAGTTTGGTTTGAATGTAAAAAATATAATTTTGCACTTGAAGACTACGATAAAGCTATAACACTAAGTCCAAAAGATTCGAAAATATATTTGAGCAGAGGAATGGCGAAAGATAAATTAAATGATATAGATGGAGCTTTCAACGATTATAATTTAGCAATTAAATATAACAAACACCTGAGAGATGCATACGTAAACAGAGGAATTATATATGATAAACAGGGAAACTATGACAGAGCTTTAGGTGATTATTACAAAGCCCTGAAGTTAAGGAAGTATGGTCCTGATGCTTATTACAACATTGGTTTAACTCATTGCAAAATGAATCAATTTGATGATGCTATTGAGGATTTTACGGAAGCAATAAAACAAAATCCAAACTATAGTTTGGCTTATTATCACAGAGGTCTGGTATATTTAGAATTGGATAACCAGCAATTTGCAAAAAGTGATTTACAAAAAGCGTATCAACTTAATCCAAAAAATTTAGAAATAAAAGAACATTTAGATAATCTCAATAAGAAACTTAACAAAATGTTAGAATACGAAGAATTTTATTACTAAATTTCGCATTAAATCCCACTTTATACGATAATGCATTAAATCTTTTAATGAATCGTAATAAAGGCTTACTAGAATATTTTATAATTGTTAAAATTTGAGTATGGAGACACCGATGGAAGATGTAACTCAAAATTTAACAGAAAGAGAATTAGAAGTTTTATATATTTTAAAACAAGGAAATACCAATCCTGAGATTGCTAAAATATTAAATATCAGTATTCATACAGCAAAAGCACATGTTTTATCAATAATTACAAAATTAAAGGCAAGAAACAGAACTCACGCAGCAGTTATGGGCGTAAAACTGTTAGAAAATTATAAACCGTCTGAAAATATTAAAAGTTAAATTTAAATCAGCGGTAGGGCAACAGTGTTATTTAAAAATTGATATTCCGAAAATTTTGTTGAAATATTTCCCCATAAACTTAATAACGGAATATTCCATTCTGATATTTTTTGTTTGATTTTGTCATTGTTTGTTGATAACGGGTAACAATAAGGTATTTGATTATTTAAATTCAATCTAATCAAATTATATTCATTATATTTTTGCTGATATTCTTTATATCTTTTTATACGATTTTGTTTGTCTTTTTCAAAATCAATTTTCAACATTTCTTCTTCAATTTCAGGATAAATATATTTGATATTTTCATTATCAAGAATAAGTTCATTTTGAACAAACTTTTCATAATTTTTTTGCATTGTTACAGGCGAAAATAAGAATTTATCTTCTTCAAATTTTTCGTCTAAAACCTCTGCCGTATAAAGATAAGCACCATTTTGAACATTGAAAAATTTTCTTAAAGAATTAAATGTTGCAAGACCAAAATTATCTGAATAAAACGCATGAGTATTATCAACAATTAAATTTGGATAAATTTTTGATAAATTTTTACAGTTTTCATCACATAAACCAAAATAATTTATATATAAAATAAAATCCTTTTTGTTAAATTGTACAGAGGGTAAAAAGTTCTCATTTATATGATAAAACTTTATTCTGCAATTCTCTTTTTTTATTGCCTGCCAGATTGAATTACAAGAATAATATGGAACAAAAATTTCTTTTATTCCATAAATTTTAATTAAATATCTTAAACAATTTCTTGCAAGATTTAGTTTTACTATTTGTTTAGTTAGCATATTATGTTACTCTTTTTTTATTTTATCAGTTTTTTATTTAATAATAAATAATTTTTATGTTATAAATAAATTATTTTTAAATTTTAGCAAAATTTTTTTTGACAGACATTATAAAAATATGTCAATAATGCCTATAACACAAAATAATACAAATCAACCGACGTTTCAGGCAAGCGCACTTAAAAAAGCAAAATATGCTGTTGAATACGTTGATTGTGCTTTACAAAAAAATTATCCGCCGCCTGACATATATAGACAATTCTTGCCATTCCAACCGGAAAAAGCCCCTTTTAAAACCTTAATTTTAAAATCTGATAAGCCAATGGAAGATTTAAAAGATATTTATGAATTATACAAACAGGATTTTTCGTGTTATCACCATTATTTAAGTTTTAAAAAGTTTAAAAATAATATGCATTATGAAAATGCGACAGTTTTTACCCTGAAATCAGGCAAAGAAACCTATGGTTTTTATTCAATTGCCGAAACAAAAGATAAAACTCTCTACGTTTGTGATGTAGATTTAGCACCAAAATACAGAAATACAAAGTTCGGCAGAGATATTATTCTTACCTGTTGGGATAATATAAATCAAATTGCAAAAGAAAATGAATGTCCGAAAATCGGATTACACGTTGATGCGAGTAAGAAAAATCTTATAAACCTATACAAAAAATTAGGTTTTAATATTGTTGAAAATAAAACAAGTAAACATACTACAGGTCAAACAGCCTTCTATATGGAAAAGGGGGTAAAAGGGTAAAGGGGTAAATGAGTAAATGAGGTAGTAAGTAAATGTATAATAAATTATTAAAAAGTGTTAGTTTACCATATCAGACAGTCAGAGGTTCATTTGAAACCCGTCAAACTAAAGCTGCACAATTTACTCGTAAAATTATGAGCCATTTGTCAGGTCAGTTTGATAATGAAGGAATTTCTCTATCACATTTAGGAAGAGAAATAAAAAAAGTTGTGCCTGAAAATTTAGCAGTTTTTGTGAGAAAAAACAAAGATGCTGAATCTTATGCACAATTAAACAGATTTTATACAAAAGATAACTTTATAGTTAAACAATCGCTTGAATTTGTACCAAATGAAAATGGCAAACTGAATGTTTCTTATCTTCCTTCAATAGCACATGAAGTCAGACATTTAGCTGATTCTGTATACCATCCGAAAATTTTATCAAGAGAACAATTGTTGGCAAGAAAAGGACTTGATACAGATAAATTTTATAATTTTTACGATAATGATGTTTACGTTCCGGAAGTGGACGGAGGTAAAAAACTAAACAAAGCTATTCTAAAAGATATACGTAATAAAACGAAAAAAGTATTGAAGGGATATTCAGCGGAAGATAAAGTGAATTTACTTCAATACATCAGATATTCTCTAATTTCAGAAAGAAATGCATATAAAACAGAGTTTAAAACAGCAAAAAAATTGTATAATAAAAACCAACCGGTATATGAAGATTCTCTAAACGATCAGACTAAAGATTATATGTTTGACGAAAAGATTAAATTATTCCACGATATGACGGCAGAGCTTATTAAAGAAGAAAGAGAACGTCATAAAGCAAAACTGAAACATAATCATGGATAATATTTACATATTTTTCTTATTAACAATATTTTTAAATCTTACAAATGAATCAAATTGAGTTTGTCTATTTTTAGAAGATATTTGTGCTATTGTTGAAAAATTATCGTTATTTATTGTTTCTTTTGATTTTTGTTTTTTATTAGTAATAAAAATATTTAATTTTGGCAATAATACACCTAGTGCGATTGTAGAATAAGCTAGTCCGCCAATATGTGCCAAATTTAATTTCCACATATTTTTCTTTGCAAAATCTGCACCTTTTGATGCAATTTCATTATGAGATTTTAAAGATAAATCATTTAACCAATGGCGCAGTCCTTTTCCTTGTTTATGTTCATTAAACAGATTTTCTCTTTTTCTGTCTAAAAGGTTCGCAACACCTTTTGAAGCAAAACCGCCAAATACAAGCCAATTTAAAAATCCAAGATAATCACGTGTAGAAGATTCACGTAATTCATCTTGACTGTCTGATGCCATAAATCTTCCGATAAGAGTTGATGCATATACCGTTTTTATTGCATTTCCACTTGTGACAGGACCTGTAAATTCAAGCTTTTTAATAAAATCTTTTGGAGATTTTACTTTCATTACACCGAGTGCCATCGCCACCATGCCTGCACTCATAATCAATTTTTCTGCTAATAAAGCTTTGCTGTTATCCTTTTTTTGTACACCATTTTTTACATTTTCATTATAATTTTTATCCCCGACAAACCCTTTTGTCCCTGTTCTTTTTTCAGTAATTTTTCTGTTTATATATTGATTTGTTAGTCCTAATCCTGATGCTAAGGACAATGCTCCTACAGATTTTATGTTATTAATCTTATTTATTTTTTCTATAGCTTCTTTTGAAGTACCGCCTAAATTTTCGGATTTAAATACATCTTTTCCGATATCAACGGTATCTCTGAGAAGATTTGGAATATTTGATGATAGAGTTTTTCCTTCAACATTCACGTCAACATTATTCACACCAAGAGCATTGACAACACGGTTTGACACAATATTCAGTAAATTTTTTCTGTCTTTTTCGCTCATCGATTTATTTTCGATGAGTTCAGATATTGCACTATTTATACTATTTTTTGATTTTAATTTATGGTGTATACCTGAATATTTTTCATCATCCCATCTGATATGATTCCATTTTTCTTCATCAACCCAATTAATTTTATTCCATTGAATATTTTTGTATTCATTGATTTCTTTTCCGTCACGGCCTGATACACCATTTAAGACATTTGAAACAAAAGTTTTAGTATTATTTTTAGATTTTTCCCAAGCTGTTTCTAATAAATTTAAGCTGTCTTTTGAAAACCATGAATTTGTATTTATTTTAATATGAGGTTTTATAAGTTTATTTGCGATTTTAGAAATACCTTTAGCAAATAGACTTGCGGAAAGGCAAACAATTAAAGTTCCCGTAAATTCTCTAAAAAATGTTTCAGCTCCTGCGTATTTGTTACGTTCTTTCGTATCTACGTACGTTCTTGGACCAACCATCGCAAACAAATCAATACCTACCGCATTTGCCATCGGATTGGTATCTAAAGTTCTCAGTGTATTTGTTATTATTCCGTCAAGCGGTCCTTTAAAATTTGTGTTATTGTTGCTGCTTATTCTATCTATCTTCATAATTTTCTCCAATACAAAAAATTCCTCACAAAATATGTAAGGAACTTAAAATAAATCTTATACTACAAAATTCGCACTACAAAATCAGTAAGTTCCTCCTTTGAACTTACAGCAACAACAATATGCAAATTTAGTGTTGATTTTATTTAACATTTTTCTTCCCTATGTAAATAAAACATCAATTATATAAATATGTCAATATATCACATGTTTAATATGAAGAAATGTTTATGTTATTCTATATAAAAAAGGTATAACGAGGAAGAAATATGAAAATATTAGTAGGTTTATCGGGCGGTGTAGATTCATCAGTAGCAGCATTATTGCTAAAAGAACAAGGTCACGAAGTAATCGGTGCTACAATGTCAATCTGGCGTGAGCGCAGTGATTTAGATTTAAGTGTTATGAAACAAAAAAGCACTTGTACCCATGGTGCTTGCTACGGACCTGATGAAAAAGAAGATATCGAATCAGCACGCAAAATTGCTGAGCAAATCGGCATACCTTATCATGTGTTTGAATGTGCTGATAAATACGAACAAATCGTTTTAGATAATTTTAAAGAAGAATATTTATCAGGCAGAACTCCAAATCCTTGTATTAGGTGTAATGCATTAGTAAAATTCGGAGTGCTTCCTTTTTTGGCAAAACAATCAGGACTTGAGTTTGACAAATTTGCCACAGGTCATTATGCAAGAATAGAAGAACGTGAGGGCAGATTTATACTCAAACGAGCAAAAAACCCTAAAAAAGATCAATCATATTTCTTATACAAACTTAAACAAGAACAGCTTAGCAACATATATTTACCGCTTGGAGAATATACAAAAGAAGAAATCAGAGAAATTGCTCGAAAAGGCGGTCTTGATGTTTCAGAAAAACCTGACAGTCAGGATTTTTATGAAGGAGATTATAACGAACTTTTGGGAATTAAAGCTAAAAACGGTAATATTGTTGATTTAGACGGTAAAATTTTAGGTGAGCACGAAGGTATTTGGAATTATACAATTGGTCAAAGAAAAGGTATCGGAATCTCTGCTCCTGAACCTTTGTATGTACTTGAACTGAGAAAAGACACTAATGAAGTCGTTGTTGGATATAAAGACAAAACATTTAAAAAATCATTAAATGCAATAGATTTAAACTGGATATCAATAGAAAAACTGACTGAACCAATGAAAGTAACAGCAAAAATCCGTTCAACACAACAGCCAACAGAAGCAACAATCATTCCAATTGATGATGATACAGTAAAAGTAGAATTTGATGAATATCAAAAATCTATTGCGATTGGTCAATCCGTAGTCTTTTATAACGGTGATGATGTAGTTGGCGGCGGAATAATAGATTCTGTAGAATAATAAATATTTACCCCTCTTCCTGATATGCCCATGCAGAATGGTTGTGAATACTTTCTATTGATTCACATTCAACCGTAAATCTGTCAACGATAGGATTATTTCTTAGTTGAATAACCACATCTCTTAAAACATCCTCAACAAATTTTGGGTTTTCGTAAGCGTGTTCGGTTACGTATTTTTCATCTTCACGTTTTAATAAAGAATATAATCCGCAAGAAGAACAATTTTCAATCATTTCAATCAAATCTTCTATCCAAATATGAGCATCGTCATCATATTTTACTTTTACTGAAACAAACGCTCTTTGGTTATGCGCACCGTAATCGGAAATTTCTTTAGAACACGGACAAAGAGTTGTCACAGGCACTTTTACACCAAGTATAAACTCATATTCTTCATCTTCTTCACCATAGTTATTAAGAATCCCTTCAAAAGAACAATCATAACACATAGGAGCTTTTATTTTTGTAACAGGTGATTCTTTATCTATAAAATATTTAAATTTAAATTTCAGATATCCGCTTTTTGCAGATAATCTTTTTACAACATCAGTAACACATCCCTGAATATCAACACCAAGCATATCTCTTTCGCACCATTCATTCATAACTTCAACAAATCGTGACATGTGAGTGCCTTTGTAATGAGCGGGCAGACTTACACTTACTTTTGCGTTTGCCCATACAACCTGACTTTCGGCATTTTTTCTTTGGATATTTAAAGGAAGTTCAAGGTCTTTTATCCCAACCTTTTGAATTTCAACTCCTCTTGTATCTATTGTGTTCTGAATATCTTTCATACTTATAGTTTAGCATAAAAAAATATAGTTTATCAGCCAAAGGCTGATAAATGGTGGCTAAGTGAATCGTGATTAAGTGACTAAGAAATTTACTTAGTCACTTAATGACCTAGTCACTTAATCACTTTATAACCTGTTCACAGTTAAATAACATATTCATGTCTATTCATGATAATATTTAATTATGAGCGATACAAAAATAGGGTTTTGGGGTTATCCTGATCCGACTGTTACAGAAGAAATAAAAAAAGAATTTCCGAATGCTGAATGGATAGATTTGGATATTGATTTTGGATATGATGATAAGAAAATTTTACCAGAGTCATATTGCAAAATTATAAAAAACATAGTTAATAACTCACTCACAATAAAACCGACAAAAATCATTGCTCCAATCGGAAAGGACAAATGCGACAGTGGTTGGTTTGCTGCACAGGTTTTGAGAGATTTGGGTTTAAATGTAATTGAGACAAAATACGAACAAACAACAGATAAAAAAGAATTAATAATATCAAAAAGCAATCTACCGTTATATGATAAAGTCAATACGATTATGAATAATATCATAAATCCGATTAAATATGATTTACCGGAGGTTAAACCAAAATTCGGGTTTTGGGGTGTTCCGCCAAACGATTTGGAGATATTAAGATTATTCCCTGACGAAACTCACGTTTACGGATGGACAAGATGTGTTGAAGCAGGCACTCCCGCTGATATTGAACTTGAAATGTATGTTGATGAAGATGTGCCGACAGTTTTTTATGCTCAGGCATTCTGTTCAAAAGCACAACTTGCAAAATATTTAGCAGATAAATATAATGGGCTTTATATTGATATTGACGATTACGCAAGTAATTCCATTCAGGCTAAAATAGAAGCATTTTTGAGGTTAAGATAGGGGTAAATGTATTAGGATGCCCACAAAATTATAAAGGTATTGGTTAATGATTTATTTAGATGCAGGAACAACATACTCAAAAATAATAGAAACCGATTCAGATTCACTTTCGGATAATCTGAAAGATTATCTTGTCAAAAAAGAGGGTGGTAAATCATACTATATTCTGCCTTCATCAATGATTAAATCTCTAAAATTGGATATAACAAGATGTTGCGGCCACATGGGAAATTCTGATGAGAACGAAATTATTGCACTTGCAAACGGTGCAAAAAATTATATAGACAAAGATGCCACCGTTCTTGATTTGGGCAGTCGTGACGCAAAATGGATAAGGTTTAAAGACGGTAAATTTCACGATATGGATTGGAACACATCTTGCGCAAGTTCGACAGGTGCAACTGTTGAAATGCTTTTAAAATTTTATAATGTTAATCGTGATGAATTGGTTTTTAATGAAGAAAAATTTGCCGTAACCTGCGGAATATTTGGATTAGAAAAGATTATGGACGATATTTCCAATGGTGCGAAACCTGTTGATGCGATTTCAAAATTTGTTCACGGGATAGCTTATAATGCGTGGAATTTTTCGAAAAAACCTGAGAAAATATATCTTTCAGGCGGTTTTTGTGAGAATAAATGTTTTACAGATTCCCTGAAATATTACTGTGATGTTGAACTATTAGGACGCTTTATGCTTTGTGAAGGTCTAATAGGAAATGGGTAGGTGTTGAATGTCTGATAATAAAAAAACAGGTCAGATTGGGGAAGATTTAGCCGTAAAATATCTTGAAGAAAACGGTTACAAAATACTTGAGCGAAACAAACATTTTTCAAGGGCAAGTGAGATAGACATCATTGCTTTAGATAAAAAAACGCTTGTTTTTGTAGAGGTAAAGACAAGAAATACCAACACTTGCGGACTGCCGTTCGAGGCGATTACCCCGACAAAATATCAAAAGATTAAAACAGGTTTGTTCACATATCTGGGCGAACACCCTGAATATAAACAGTACAGAATAGACGGAATCTCGGTAATTCTCAAGCCCTCAGTCCAAATCGAACACCTGAAAAATATATAGCAGGAAAAATCAATTCGCTAACACATAACTTTAATACGCTTGAATTATATTTTTCAATATAGCCCACGAAAGTGCATATCTACGCCAAAAATAATAGTATATAGTAACAAATGAGATGTCAGGCATGGAATTAGACAGATATTGGACTTTTTTAACAAAATCACTCAAAAAATATGGTATAATAAAAAAATGTAGAAAATTTATAAGGAGTGTACGATGTATCAACAAATCAACTATCAAACAGAATATGAGATAGAAATGAATAGAATTAGAAAAGAAAATAAATATATTGAAATGAAAAAATATATGAATGAACTTTCAAAAAGACAAAATGATTTTAATATTCAGTGTGCAAAGATTAATCTGCAATTACAGAATTGCCAAAATCAAATATTTATGAAACAACCAATACATTCTTTTATTTACCAATTCCCAATTCAACAACCTATTCAAACAATACAGACGACTTCTTATTGTGAGCAACAATCACAACAGGAATATCACCACTTGAATCAAAATAGGCAAAAAGATATAAACGAATTATGTAAAATAATATATGAACATATAAAACAAACAGTTGAAGAATTAAGTACAAAAACTTTTCTGACACAAGATGAACAAGAAAAGTTAAATTACTATAAAGATGCTTTAGATATAATACATTCAACGCAAACTATGCAAAACCCAAATGAACATATTTTATCTAAACTTAATGCAATACTTAATCTTACAGAAATTGTGAATAAACATTTTTCAAGAATACAGCCAAATATCTAATCAGGTACAGCAATTTCAGAATCGCAAACAATATCTTCTATATTTTTTATATTTTGTTATTCTAAAAGATATTTTACATAATTTTTTAGAGTTTCCGTTGCAAAAGGGGAAATTATAATTTTACAAAAATCAGAATTAAAATAAAAATATATTTATAAAGAATATTTATCGTATTTGCATTTTATTTGTTGAGTGTCAGCAAGATAATATAATAAATATCGTATTACAGTTGATATATGTTTTGATGTTTTTTTGAACCCTATATTATGTGCTACTTTTTTTACTAAATTTTCATCTGCTTGAAGATATGATACTTTGTGGTTAAATGTATATTGAAATAGATTAGAATTTGTATTATTTGAAGAAATAATCATTTTTTCTTTTTTTATACTATTTTCTTTGAACTTTTTAGATATATTTTCTTCAATATTTTTATTTTTTTTTATAAATTATCGTCATTATAGTATAAATTATCATTTGCATTATTTTTATTCAGTTCTTTACTAATTTTTAAATTTTCAATATATTTGATAAGTCTATCTAATTCTCTTTGAGGATTTTTAAACCAATCAGCAGACCAAATTCGATAGATTTTCCATTCTAATTTTCTTAAAACTTCTTCTCTTAATCTATCTCTGTCTCTTGCTGTTGCACTTGAATGATATGTTCTTCCATCACATTCAATACCTAATAAGAATTCACCAGGATTTTTCTCATCACGGATAGCCATATCTATTCTATAACCTGAACAACCGACTTGTGTTTTTACAGTATATCCGGCTTTTCTCAAACCTCTGCATACTGCTTCCTCAAAAGGTGAATCAAATTTATCATCAAGTTCAGTTTTTGTATCAGCGAATAGAGCAACTTCTCCTCTTTCAGCATATTCAAGATATTGTTTTAAAAGCTTTACACCTTCTGTTTTTAATTTTTCATCTTTAAAATCACCATATCTAATTGCACTAAAGATTTCAAGTTTATATCTTGCTCTTGTTATAAGTACATTTAAGCGTCTTTCGCCACCGTCTCTATTAATTGGACCGAATGACCTCATATCAAGTACACCATTTTGATTTTTAAATGTTCCCATACTTATAAAAATAACATCTCTTTCATCACCCTGTACGGATTCAAGATTCTTTACAAAAAATGGTTCTGTTTTTTTATCGTCAAAAAAGTCCATACAGTCTTTTTCGGTTTTCAATAATTCATTTATTTCATCTTCAATTAAACTTTTCTGATTTACATTAAATGTAGCAACAGCTAAAGTTCTTGTAGGGAAACGCTTTGCATGTTCAATAGCTGCCTTTGCAACCATTCTTGCTTCAGCCTGTAAGGCATTTTTCTCGTTATGTTCAGTATTTTCATAATAATGCCATTTAATACCTGTAATATCTGATACTTCTACGCTGCTTGGGAAAGTGTATAATTCCCTATATAAATGCTTATTTGAAAAGGCGATTAAATGTTCGTCTTTGCTTCTATAATGCCATTTCAACATACATTTAGGGAAACTAGATGTTTGACATTCTACTAAAATGCTTTCTAAATCTTCTTTTTCATCATCACTATAATCATCTTCCGAAGGTTCTGTAACCGATTTAAAGAATGAAGTAGGAGGTAATTGCTGTTCATCACCGGCAACAATAAGTCTTTTTCCCCTTATCATTGAGCCTATACAATCCTCTGTAGTTAGCTGAGAAGCTTCGTCAAAAATAATATAATCAAAATTAAATTGTGCAGGGTCTAATAATTGCGATACAGTTAATGGGCTCATCATTAAACAAGGTTTTATTGATAATAATAAATTAGGAATCATATTTATTATTTGTCTTAATGATTTACGCAAACGTTGTAATTTTGATTCATGTTCCAAATCGGCTAATTCTTTAGGGAAGTTGTTTTTGCCATTAATCATATTGTCATGTAATATTTGACATAAACGTAATTTTGCAGATTTGATTAAGTTTGTATCTAACTCTTTGAATTGTTTAATTAAATTATTATGTTGAGCCGTATTGAACTCTCTTAAAACATTACTTTTTGCATATACATAGCAATTCAACCATATTCGCAAGAATTGTACTTCAAAGGCTTTGTCAATTTTATTAAAATCAATATTGCTATTTAAAAATTTATTATAAAATCCGGTTAAATTTTCTTTTTCTATATTATCAATAGCATTTAAATATTGATTCCAAAGTGTCAAATCTTCAATGTCAGACAACATTGAATTTATTTTATGTTCAAAAGCTTTTATACCTATTAATTCATATTCAGCATTAAATGCTTCTTTTATATCAAGAATAATTAATTTTGAAAGTTCTTCAAATGTAGATATAATTTTATTGTGTAAATCATTTATTTCTGCACACAAATTACTTATTTCATTTTTATTTATACCCTGCTCTTTGAACTTGGTAATTATATCAGTAGTAAAAATATTACTATTAAGTAATTTTTTTAATTTAATTATGCTTTGACTTGATTGATTTATACTGTCTTCACTGGATTGTTCCTTATTCCATAATTCATTAAAAATATTTTCAGCAATATCGTTACTATTGTTAATTTCTGCAATCCAATGTTTTAATTCCTTTAAATTTCTTAAATCCTCATATACCTGTAATGCAGAAGCTTTATAACCATTAATAAAGAATTTTTTAATATGTCCTTTTCGTTTTAAGTAATCAATAGAAAATTTACTAAAAAATCCCTTTGAAAAATTGCTAAATAATTCTATTTGAAATTCTAAATCTTCATTTAAAATACCTAAACTATAATTATTCTTTACTCTATTGTTATAAATATTAAATTGCTTTATGCATTCACAGATTTTATTAATATCATTAGATAATTTTTCATCAGCAAAAGATACGTTTTTAAATGTATTTTGTGGAATATTTAAAACGATATTTGCAATTTCTAAAACTTGTTCTAAGTCTTTAAATACATTAGGTTCCCTTATGCAAATGTGTTTACATAAATTGCTATAATTATCTTGTAATAATTTCAATGATTCTGAAATGTTTTTTAATTTTTCTCTTACTATTATTTTATTTTGATAGTCAGAATCTAAATTTTTGATGTGTGAGCCATACCATGAATACTGTTTCGGATTCCCTAAAATTTCAACTATATTTTTTAATGTGGTAAAAATTCCTTTTTTATATTCTAATGTTGCTCTATCCCACTTTTCATAATCGTCAAATATATATTCTAAATCTGGTATATCCGAATTACAAACAATTCCTATTGCGTCAAATGGTGAAATATTAAGATTTCCTATAGGATGATGAACTGCTTTAACGTATTCATTTAATTCAATTTTCTTTTGCTGTAATATATCTAAACTTGTGCCGGTATGATTTGATATTTCTGGTTCCGCTAATGAATTAACAAGGTTTTGTAAGACAGTTCTGCGATTTGTTTTATTACTATGCAATTCTAAACAATAAGGAGCTAATCCATTCGCTTCTAAACGATTTTGTACAACTTCTAATGCCGCAATTTTTTGGCTTACAAATAAAACTTTTTTACCTTGTGATAATAATTCTGCAATTATATTGGCTATAGTTTGACTTTTTCCTGTTCCGGGCGGTCCTTGTATAACTAAATTATTATTTTCTTTTACAAATGCGATAGCTTGTTGTTGTGATGAATCAGCATCTAATATTGAAAAATTATCTTTTGGCAAAAAGTTTTTATCTAATTCTTTAACAGGACAAACTTTTTCAATATTAGTTTCTTGCCATTCCCCAAAACCACAAATACTCTTAACTAAAGAACTCTTTTTAACTATATCTGCATGTTCTTCTAAGTCTTTATACATTACAAATTTAGCAAAAGAGAAAAGACCTATATAAGAATTATTATAAAGTTTCCAGCGTTTTTTGATACTAATTCTTTCTTGTACTGTTTCAAAAATTTTTAATATATTTGTATCGTCAATTTCATTAGTTACTAAATCATCTAAACTTATATGAAATTCTTTTTTAAACTGTAAAACAAGTGCAGGATTTAAAATAATATCATCATCGTTGTATTCAGCTCTAAACGCATCATTCATGTTTGCTCTTACAAGTCTTATTGGTAACAGTATAAGCGGGGATTCATATTTAACATCTGAATAATCGCTTTCATACCACACAACAGAACCAAGAGTCAGAAATAAAGTATTATAGCCTAAATCGTCCATAGCTGTTTTTGCAGCTGTACTGATTTTTCTTAAAGTTCGTGTTAAATCTTTCTCAGGTAAATTTGTTTGTAAATAGTTATCAACATGTTTACTTGCAAGAGCTTCTCTTTCATATTTTTCGAATTCTTGAGCTTTAAATTCTATTCCTTCGTTTAAAGCTTCTCTTGATAATCTTTGTTCTTCAGGAGTATCTTCTGAATTATCTTTTATAGGCAGAAATTTCATTTGTTTTAAATTAGCAACAAGTATCCTAAATAATTCCGTAGGAATTTCATCAATTATTTTTATAGAAGCATTTTTAGGTGATTTAAAGTTTAATAAGCGATTTTTTCTTGTTAAATCAATTAATTTTTCTTTCCATTTAGTAATTTTATTTGTAATAACATTGTCTGATTGTTTATTAACATCACTTGCAACAGTATTCTCTATGTTACTTGAACTTTGATTTTCTGCTTTTTCAATTTCTGTAATATTTTCTGCCATTCACAATTCCTTATGGTTCTTTATAGCTTGTATAAATATTAACATAAAAATGAGTATTCAACTTTCTGTAACAATATTTTTACTGTGTCCTTATATGTCGCAGGTGGATGATATAATATTATATTTTGCAATTATTCCTTGCATAAATTTTGTCTTAAAAGACATTAAACTTTTCCAAAAATCGCAATAATGGAGTGAGGTATGGCAAAAATTAAAATGCTAAAATTACTACATTTTGAGGAAACTTAGTGGGAATAGTACAGAGATACAAAAAAGCAATTCGCAGCGTAATATATAAATTTACCCCTATTTACCCCTAATCTAGAATTTAAAATCTCTTTCGCCTTTTGAGATTCTGTCTAAGTATTCAATCGTTTTTTCCTTAATTGTCGGGTTTTCTATATTTTCAATCTCTTTTGCTATAAGTTTTTCCCCTGTCGTTTTGGTTTCAGGTGATGCATAATCTTCTAAATATTCTTTCAAGGTCAGAAGTGCATTTGGATGGCAGAAGTTATGTATCTGTTGTTTCTTACAAATTTCCATAAAATCAGCACCGACTCTGCCTGCTCTGTAGCACGCAGTACAAAAACTCGGTACATAATCCAACTTCATCAGCCAATTCATAACTTCATCAAGCGAACGTCTGTCTGTCACATCAAATTGCGCAGATTCTTCCGCTTCCTCAGACGGTTCTGCATAACCTCCGACACTTGTCTTTGAGCCACCGCTAATCTGTGAAACACCTAATTTCAAAACTTTTTCTCTTGTTGCCTGAGATTCCCTTGTCGAAACAATCATGCCTGTATAAGGCACTGCTATTCTGATACAAGCGACAATCTTAGTAAAGATATCGTCATCAATAGCATTAATAAAAGTATTCGGATCGATATCATCAGCAGGTCTGATACGAGGGACACTAATTGTATGAGGTCCGACTCCAAAAACAGCCTCCAAGTGTTCTGCGTGCATCAACAGTCCGGTAAACTCATAAGCATAACTCTCAAGCCCGAACAATACCCCCAAGCCGACATCATCAATTCCGCCTTCCATCGCTCTGTCCATAGCTTCTGTATGGTATGCATAATTGTGTTTTGGCCCTGTCGGGTGTAATCTTTCATAACTTTCTTTGTTATAAGTTTCCTGAAACAAAATATATGTTCCGATTCCCGCATCGTGAAGTTTTTTATAGTTTTCTACGGTCGTTGCAGCAATATTCACATTAACTCTGCGGATAGCACCATTTTTGTGTTTAATATTATAAATTGTTTTTATTGATTCTAAAATATATTCAATAGGGTTATTAACAGGGTCTTCGCCTGTTTCGAGAGCCAATCGTTTATGTCCCAAATCCTGAAGTGCGATAACTTCTTTTTCGATTTCTTCCTGAGTCATTTTTTTACGAGGAATATGTTTGTTTTGATTATGATAAGGACAATAAATACATCCGTTTACACAATAATTTGAAAGATATAACGGTGCAAATGTCACGATACGGTTGCCGTAATATTTTAGTTTTATATCATTTGCCAGTTTGAAAATTTCTTCTGTTTTTTCTTTATCATCACACAACAATAAAACAAGAGCCTCTCTGTGTGAAAGTCCCTTCATTTCACCTGCTTTTTTCAAAATTTCATCAACTAACTCAAGATTATTCTTATTTTCTTTCGCATATTTCAAAGACTCTAATATTTCTTCATGAGAAATAAATTCTTCTGCTTTTTTTGATTTTACATTATACATTATTTCGGCTCCCTATTATATACATGTTAAATCTTCAACAAAAAAAGTAAAGTAATAAAAATAGAGAAGGTGATTAAAAAGTCAAATCTGTCATTCTCAACTTGTTTCTACTGTTGTCTAGAATAATTTTGCAATAAAAAAACAAGATGCAGCAAACAATTACTTTATATCTAAAAATAAGGTTGTCGAGATTCGAAATTTAAGAACAGATACTGCTATTGTACATAATAAATAATATAGCTATATATCGAAAAATAAATAAAAAATCCGACCTCTTCG